>JAUYPT010000052.1 GCA_030695685.1 Nanobdellota archaeon
TTACGGCTGTTGCTGCGTTCATCCTGCGTTTGATACGCCAGCCGCAAATTCTCGCCTATGTACTCGTAGGCATTTTGATCACACCTATTTTGAAAATTATTACTGATACAAGTATCATTGAATCCATGTCAGCTATCGGCATTGCCTTCCTGTTGTTCCTCGTCGGAATGGAAATGGATCTTAAAGCGTTAAAAAGTGTTGCTTTAATCTCCACATTTGGCGGCACAATTCAATTGATACTCCTGTTCATCCTCGGATATATCATCTCACTATTGCTTGGCTTTCTCAATCTGGAAGCAGCTTATATCGGCTTAATGCTGTCATTTTCATCAACGATGATTGCGATGAAATTAATTTCCGATAAAAAACAGCTCAACACCCTTCATGGCCGGATCGTTATCGGAATGTTATTAGTCGAAGATCTGATCGCTATTTTTGTCATTTCCCTGCTTTCGTCCATCGACAGCATATCATTAGCATTTATTGGCGTTGCCTTCGTTAAATTTTTCGTGCTTTTTTCTTTTGCATATATGGCCAGTAAATACATTTTCCCACGCCTTTTCCACTTCGCAGCGAAACATCAGGAGCTTTTACTGATTATGTCTCTAGCCGTCTGCTTCCTCTTTTCTCTCGGCTTTTTTTATCTCGGATTTTCCATTGCTATTGGAGCATTTGTAGCAGGAGTGACGTTAGGTAATCTCGATTACAATTTAGAAATTATTGGAAAAATGAGAAGCCTGCGTGATTTTTTTGCATTGCTGTTTTTTGTGTCCTTAGGAATGGGATTATCACTGGCAGTAATCAAAAATTTATGGGTTCCGCTAGTAGTGCTGACAATATTTATCGTTACTGTTAAGCCGCTCATTACCATGACACTCTGTTCCTTGTTTAAATACACTAAAAAACCATCATTTTTGGTGGCAATTACACTTTCTGAAGTGGGAGAATTTGCCTTAATCATCGCTGCACAAGGTCTCGCTTTAGGCCATCTTTCTCAAGAAATTTTTTCATTGACGGTCTTAATCACTATTTTTACTATTATGGTAACAACCTATTTACTGCAGTACGATGCCTGGGTTTACAAGAAATTAGAAAAACTGCTGGGCATCTTTGACCGCTTCACAACCAAAGGATTAGAGTATCTTCCAACGAATGTTACTCCTACCATTATCCTCTGTGGCCACAACCGAATAGGCTATAGTGTGCTTCAAAAATTAATGCCAGTAAAGAAGAAAGTATTAGTTGTTGATTATAACCCGGAAGTAATTTCAGAAATGGTCCAGGACGGATTCCACTGCCTTTATGGAGATATAACCGATGAAGAAATCCTGGAGCGGATGAATCTTAAAAAAATAACGATGTTAATATCAACCGTGCCGGAATTAAATGATAATCTTATTGTCGTGCGAAAAACACGGGAAGTAAACAAGAAGGCAAAAATTATTGTTACTGCCGTTACGATTGATGATTCTTTAAAATTATATGAGCATGGGGCAGATTATGTCATTATGCCTCATTTCTTGGGGGGAGAGCATGTTTCCAGCCTGATTAATAATGTACGGAAAAGAAAACTAAATTTAAATCTGGAAAAATTAGATCATATTAAGCATCTCAAGCATCGGAAAGGGCTTGGGCATATGCATTGGTAAAATCAACACAAACATTTTAAAAGCTGCCCTCTTCTTATCATAGTTATGAACTTTCAGAAAATAGCTCCTGTAGATTCAAGCAATACTATTCTCAATACCGCATTCAAAAAAGCGCGGGAGAAAGGCATAGAAAAAAATCTTACCGGAAACTGGCTGCAAATTATCCGTAAAAAAGAATCGTTAAAATTAGATATTATCAATGATTCCATCAATTCAACATTACAGAAGATGGGGTCATCATTTCCCAGCTTTAATGCCTTGCCCGCTTTCTATCTTCAACTGACAAAATTAACATTAGATTATCCTTCTTTATTAAAATCGCTTGCTGCTCTTGACTGGGCGGCACAGAAAATCAGGTCGCTGCATCGCGACTATGTTAAAAGAATAAACTATACCAAAGAACAAAGCATGATTAAAGACGTTTCCAAACAGTTCTATGGCCGTGTTTCTTCCATCCTCAAACAAATTAAAGTAAATTTAGAATATCTAGAGCAAGCACGAAGAGTAATGCGTACGTATCCTGATATTAAGGAGATGTTTACGGTGTGTGTTTATGGATTTCCAAATGTCGGAAAAACGACATTGCTCAACAAGTTAACTGGATCTAAAGCTGTTGTTGCGCCGTATGCATTTACGACAAAAAGCATTAACAGCGGTTATATCACTGTTGCCGGACATAAAGTTCAAGTGCTGGATGTCCCAGGAACATTAGCCAGAGATGCAAAAACTAATCTTATCGAACTGCAGGCAGAACTGGTTGTTAATGAATTGGCAAATGTCATTATTTTTGTCTTTGATGTCAGTGAATACGGTGGCTATTCCGTTGAAAAACAGAAGAAATTGCTTCAGAAAATAAAAGAAAAAAAGAAAGTATTGATTTATCTCAGCAAGATCGATTTGGTAGAGGAGATTCCTGAGTTAAAGTATAAAGTATATTCTTTGGAGCAATTAAAAGAGATTATTGCGCAGGAAGCAGAACATTTTGCAACAGAGAAAAGCATAGTTTAAATAGAATAAATCATCTCTTTCTGTAATCATGAAGTCTGCATTGATCAAGAAATTTTCACGAAAAAAACAGATCCATTCTCCCATTGCAGCATTACCGATAATAGCAGAAGAGAATGTTTCACTGCATTCCTGGAAACAAAAAGCTGCAAAACTCCATTTTCTCGACCAGGAATTAGATCTACTAAATCAAAAAATAGGCATCTTACAAAATGCTCCTCCACCAGAATATGTTCCAGGAAAAAAAACTCCTGAATCAGAAAAATCCGTTGCTGAAAAACTATCCGAAAAAAAAGCTCCTCTTATAATCAAAGTATCTACAGAGTATGCAGCCATCAGCCCTCGCGTCAACGCCATTACTGATCTTCTGGAGCGGTTAGAGCAGACAGAACTTGAAACAGGAAAGATGATCCGAGTTTCTCCAGTACTAGGAACCATAGAAGAAAATACAGAGATTGACCTTCACTACCATTCTAATAACACACTGTTACTCCGGCTGCAGAGTGCAATACTCGAGCTGCAGCAAAAATGGAATGATACCCAGCAGCGCCTCCAGACAATCAAATCAGCACCACCGGAAGTCAAAGAAAATCTCTCCCGCATCGATAAGGAATTATCTCAAATGCGTACATTTGCACGTGCAAAAGGAAAAGTGATTAGTACAACTCATCCTCTGGAACATGAATTGGCCCCAAGTTGGGAGAGAATAAAGCAAACTCAAAACATAGAAAAAATAGCGCAGCAAAAAATGCAGAAAGTTCTCGCTGAAATCAGTTCACAGCCAAAGCCATACCAGGAAAAATTGTCAGCGATCAGTGATCAGCTATCAAATCTGAAACGCTCTCAGCTGCAGAAAGTACAGCGAGTTACGACTGCTCCAGAGACAGGCCACTATTCTTTATCTCCAAAAATACAGAAAAAAGCACGGCAGGAAGTTCAAAAAATAGTCAACAGTATTGACCAGGAAAACAAAAAAAAGGAGTTATCAGCCATCGATAAAGAATTATCAAAACTTCAGGAAACACAAACAGAAGACGTAAAAATAGTTACTGCTGTTCCAATCGCCGTACATCAATTTTCACCATCAACAAAGATACAAAAAAAAGCACGGAAAGAAGTTCAGAGAATAATCAAAAATATTAATCAACAAAAAAGGACAGAGGAATTGTCAGCAATAAACACAGAACTTTCCCAACTGGATAAATCTCAGCCACAGAAGGTCAAGATCATTACAACTGCAGCTCTTGCTGGGCATCATACTATATCACCAGAAATAAAGAAAAAAGCAAAAAAAGAGATGAAACAAATACTTACAACAATTAACTCGCAAAAAAAGACAGACCAGTCATTATCAGAAATCGATGCAGAGCTTGCAAGTATTGAGGATATTCCTACAGCATCTGGAAAAATTATTCTCTCCATACCATCTGCAAAGGAAAAAAAGACAGGAGGACAGAAATTAAAAGAAGCTGTGTTTGCCTTATTTAAACATCACAACACCAAAAAATCTTCTCCATTCTCCAGCCAAAAAACAAAGAACACACATCATCGGCATAAAACTAAATCACGCAATGAGGAATTAACCAACATTGATAAAATGTTGCAGAAAATAACACAAGATTTGGCAGAAGAAAAAAATGGATAGTTTGACTCTATTTTAAATGGATGGAGAGATAATTCTGCAGCCGCAGGGTAACTTGGTTGCAGCCCGCTGCAGTGCTTCCCTGCCCAGCTTAAGGTTTTCTTTATTGATCTTAAGTTCCATGACCGTCTGGCCTTCTTTCACTCTGGCAGCACAGCCTATCGTTTTACCGTAGGACTTCTGCATACCTGTACTCATCCGGTCAGCACCTGCCCCGGCTGCCAATGGGTTTTCCCGAAGGACATGGAATGGAAAAATCTTTAATCGAAGATGATAATTCGTTCCGATTGTTTTTTCTAACATTCGATTGGACGTCATTCTCGCAGATTCAATGGAATTCTGGCGTATATTCATGCTTCTGTTAACTACCAGCTGCAGGACATGATCATATTTTTTCCGTGAGTCTCCCATATCAAATTTAACGATCTTTAGCTGAGGAAATCCTCCCCGGACATAGTTCTTATTAGTATATTTGCTAATGCGGGTGTACGGCCGCTTTAAGTTCTGATATGCTGCAAATTTTCGTAATCGTGCCATTATTTATACCAGAAGAGGGATTATTTATAAAGATTTTGCTAAAGTAAAGCATATCAAATTTTAACGAGAAGAAGGCATCAGTTCCTTGACCTTCCTCTCAAACATATTAGCATCGATTGGTTCAACACGGCCATTGTGATACAACTTCCAATAATTATGCCATTTCAAAAATCTTTTTGATTGATCACCTAACCCAATGATAACACAATCGCTTGAAATGAGTGTAACTTTCTGGTATTTCAGGTCTCTTGTAATATATTCCTTTACGATAAATCGAGTATATTCAACAGGTTCACAAGGAAGTGATGTTGGTTCTTGCAGTTCCATCACACCTGTCTTAGAATTTCTCGTACGGACACCGCTCATGCGAGGCTTGCTCTCATCTGTTAAATACTTCACGATAATATCTCGTTCAATCAGGCCATTGGAATGAAAAGTATCAGAATAGGTTATTCCTCCATAATCCCTGCCATTATAGTTATAGGGCATATTGCCAGGATGATCCAGCTCAAACCACGATAATTTTTCTTTACTCTTTAAAAGTCGGGTAAATGTTGGTTTTCGGAGATGACTTCCGAGTATAAAACCTATTATCTCTATCATCGTTGCTGTCCAATAAAATCCACTTCCTTGCTTTGCAGTTGCTTTCTCTTCAGGCGTTAATATTTCCTGAGCAAGAGAATCTAGCTGCTGACGATAAGCCTGCCGTTGTACTGCTATTTTCATGATCTGCGTTTCAATAGAAGCATATTTCCAACCGAAACCAAATCCTTTAACAAATTTTTGTACAGTATTAACATAATTAAATGGAGACGTTAACTTGCCGAGGACTGATCCGAAAATTTTCCCAACTCTTTCACTACCTACTTTTAGATAGAATGGACACATATTAGTCACAACAAGATCTTCTTCTTTCTTTGTTAACATGGTTTTCCAGATCTCATTTACGTGTTCATCGTTCCAACTATAACTGCTAAAGCAGCCCCGCTTCTTCTCTTCATTAATTATTTTATATTCCAGCCAGCCTGCTTTTTGTGCTTCCGTAAAACCAGTGATAAAATCATCCAGTGCCATGCTCAAAGAGAAGAAGAGTTATTTAAAAAGATTACGGGAACGAATCACATTCTTTCCGGTGCTGTTATCCCAAGCAGGCTTAAACCTGTATCTAAAACCTGCCGTACGCAGTCAACCAATAACAGCCTTGCTTTCATCAATTCCAGGTCATCAGAAATCACGGGAGTGCTATGATAAAAATCATTAAAACCTTGCGATAGGGAAATAAGGTAATGGCACAGCAAATGAGGTTTATAATGCTGCGCCGCAGCGTCTACTTTTTGAGGGAAATCAGCAAGTAATTTTACGAGTAAATGTTCCTGCGGCTGAACAAGCAGGTTAAATTGTACCTTCCCTGTTGATTTTTTTGCCTTTCGCAGGATAGAGCACGCCCGAGCATGCGTATATTGAACATAAGGCCCGGTTTCACCATCGAAATTTAATGATTCTTCCGGGTTAAAAGTAATATCCTTAACTGTATCCGACCGCAGCAGGAAAAATTTCAGTGCTGCTTGGGAGATAAATTCCGCGCGTTTTTTAATTTCAGCAGAAGAAAGTGCAGAATAACGTTTCGTAACTTCTTGTCTTGCAAGCAGCGCCACTTCTTCCATAATGTCATCAGCGTCGACAACTGTTCCTTCCCTTGATTTCATTCTTCCTGATGGAAGATGTACAAGGCCATAACTGAGATGATGCATCTTTGATGCATATGGTTTTCGTAATAATTTCAAAATTGTAAACAGCTGCTGAAAATGCAGCTGCTGTTCTGACGCAACAACATAAATCATCTGATCAAATGTAAAGTCATGATAACGAAGCGCTGCTAAATACATATCTTGAGTGATGTACAACGATGTTTCATCACCCCGAAGCAGGATTTTATCAGAAACCCCATATTTTTGAAGCGGTGCAATAACAGCGCCGCTTGAATCTTTCACAAACACTTTTTGTTTCAGGCCTTCTTGGACAAGCTCTTTGCCTTTCTCATAATAATCTGATTCAAAATATTCTTTTTCAAACTGTATGCCTAAACGATGGTAGGTCTCTTTAAAACCTTTCAGAACCCAAGTCGTCATTTTTTTCCATAGTGCCCTTGTCGTTCGATCGCCGCGTTCCCATTGTACAAGCATCTCCTGTGCTTCTTTCTGCAATCCCGGGTCATGGTCTGCTTTTTGGGCAAAAAGAACATAATAATCACCGACAAAATGATCTCCTTTCTTATCCGGTTTTTTATTCTTTCCCCATTTTTGGTAGGCAAGCATGGACTGGCAGATGTGAATGCCACGGTCATTGATGATATTAACCGCATGAACCCGGTTCCCGCGAAAGGCTAAAATTTTAGCAGTAGCGTTCCCTAATGCTATATTTCGTAAATGACCCAGGTGCAGCGGCTTATTTGTATTAGGGCCGCAATATTCAATGACAACATTTTTCTTTTCCTTGCCAGAACCATATTTTTTCTTCGTTTTGTGTATTGACTGCAACGTTTCTTCCGCTAACCCTGCCGATTTTACAAAGAAATTAAGATACGGACCGACAACCTCTATTTTGGCTATAAAAGCGGGAAGCTTTTGAGATAGAATTTGTTGTAACTTTTCCGCTTCCTGATGAGGATTTTTTCCTAATGTAAAGCAGGGAAAAGCATAGTCGCCTAGTTTAGGATCAGGAGGAACGGTAAGAAGCAGTTCTACATCTTTGGCATTAAAAGTAGTTTGTTTTGAAATTAACAAAGCAATCTCGTGTTTCATCGAAAATACAAAACCAAAAGCATTTATAATATTTTGGGAGGATATTTTGAGATTTACTGTTTCTTCCCGTTTTTAGGGTTTTCTTCCGCCTTGTATTTTGTGCCCTTAAGATACTGGAGTGCTTTGGTCAAAAACCCTTTTTTCTCGGCAGAATGGCGAACTCCATAATGCATATTGAGCTGGTCCAGATCATAACGAATATCTTTCAAAATCTTTACTTTCTGCCGTTCGTAGCGCACCCTCATAATCAGAAGAACAACGTAGAGAATAAGAATACCTCCACCAATAAAGCTTAATGCCTCCAGATAAGGCTGGAGAAGATCAATCATAGGTTGAAGTATAGTATCAACATCAACGCCTAATGCCTCTAGTGGAACTGCTAATAATGCCATTATAAATGTGAAAGAGTTATTGTTTTTATAAGTTTCGTCTCGTAAGAATTTCATTTTTTCTAAACTGTACGCTTGATTTGGGAATATCATAAAAATGCGTGAAACCGTCTTACCCCGCCCTAAAGGGACGGGGTTTGAAAAAAGACGGTTTCTAAACTACGCATTTTTAGGATGCAAAAATAGCTAGCTATGCCATTCATCCATTGACTTTAGTCAATGGTTTTCTGGCTATTTTTTGCATAATACCCTAATTTTTTCCAAAATTCATACTTTGTAGTATGAACTTCATTTTGCGGGCTAATTTCCTTAAACCATCGTTCTGTATTCTTTTTTCCAGAAATCTGATAAAACACTATTCCACTAAAACGAGATTCTGTCCAAGACCCATAAGGAAAATCAAGGATCTTAAATAAATCTGCTAACTGATTAGCCAAAGGTGATTTTCTTAAAGCTATCTGAACCCTTGGATAATAATTAATATTCCTTCCCTGCTTAGAAAATTTAAGGCAACCATCAGTGTCAAACAAACCTCGAACGAAAGCACGCATTAAATTTTTGTCTGAAAAAATTATATCAGGAACTGAAGATTCTTTCTTGATTCCTCTTCTCATCCCAATGTCATTAAGTAAAAAGTTAAAAATATCTTTTGAATAAATCATCAAATAATAGGCATTACTATCATTTCTTTTTCTGAGAGTAGGGATTTTACAAAATAAACTTTGAAAAAGAGGTATTACTCTTTTTTCATAATAATTTAAATCCTCTAAACCGCCAACAATGGTTATTAAATACTGTTTTGTATGTAAGTGGCCATCACCAAGAATAATACCTACCAATTCTGCAACATTTTCATTCATTACTTCCATATCATAAACTGGAAATATGAGGTTTATATAGTTTAGTTGAACTTGTCCAGTGGCTAGACGTTTTCAACCTAAAATTTTATAAATAAGCTGGTTAATGACCAAATAGCCCTGTTATAGTCTATAGCCCCGTGGAGAAGTTGTAGAGACTTCGCGGAGTGTAGCGGACTAGCATAGTGCCCTTTGGTCCAGAAGAAGGATAGAAAGGCATTGACCTCGGTTCGAACGAGAAAAGCACACTTTTCTGGTGCCGCTTTTCAGCGACAATCCGAGCGGGGCTACTTTTATTATGCTTTATCAATTACCATTCCCATTTGAAAACAAATTCCCAACATCTTTCCAAGCTCAAGGGATAATTACCCCTAGAGATTTTATGAAAGACTTCTTCTGTGATGAAGCCTACGACAGTGATATAAAAACAAAACCAAGAGAGTTACAACAAGAACTTGATAAATTTGCTGTTTTGTTAGGCAAAGACCAACAGCTTCCAACTGTAGTTCTACACTCTAGTACTAGCCAAGAATATTTCCCTGAAAACTTCATGCCCCAACAGTGGATAGGTGATGCTATTATAATTCAAGACCAAAGAAAGATCTATCAGCTTGAGGCATTGAAACGCGATGGTACAAAGCAGAAAATAATGATTAAAGGGCCAAAAAGATATTGCAGGTCATCTCAAAATGGAGGAGGATTAAGTTCCATTACTGGTGTAAAAGTACAGCTCAAAGATTCAGTACAAGAATTCTCTGACTTGGTAGAACTTCTGAGGAATGGGGTTACGGTAGAAAAACCTCTGGGATATTTCAAGCACGGAGAAGAACAATGGGTTTATACTGAATTTGTCGATGGTGAAAATCCACTTAATATCCTTAACAGCAGTAAGAGAAAAGATTACTTTGAAGCTGATGCCCTATTATTAGCGAGTTTGTATAGATCCGGCTTTAGCCATCAAGGTTTTGCAACGCCAAAATTTGACGATAAAATCTGGAAAGAGGAGACAGTTTTTCTAATCGATACTGATGAAACATACAGAAGAGGGGATAATTCAAAAGAAAATATCCCTCGTACCTTCAGTTGGGAATTATCTGATTATCTCTATTGGAAAACACTCTCTCTGGACGAAGCCTTAGAATACACAAAAGTTTTTCTTGAAGGAGTTGATCTCAATCCAAAAAATGCTGAAGAAGTTGTTCAAATGACTTTAACGTATCATAAATGTAAGTTAGAACACCTCCACTATAAGTTATAATTCTGCAGCATTCCTCGCGAGGTTATTTTTTATTAAAATACCGGATTGTCAAAGAAAACCGACCACCGCTGGTCAATAGACCAGCGGCATGCTCGCTTCGCTCGGGTCGGTTTTCTGACACTGAGCTTTCCATAAGTCATAACTTTGGATCACACCACCAGTGA
>JAUYPT010000053.1 GCA_030695685.1 Nanobdellota archaeon
CGTTCTTAGTTGCTGCCTTATCATTAATGCTGGCAGGAATTGTCAATTTAAGTTTGATTCCTTACATCGGGCCATGGATTAGTTCTGTCTTGAGCAATATTGTTGTCTTTGTCGTTCCAGGTGCAATTATTGTGGGATTAAAAACAGTCTGGAAACTGGCATCAGATTAATTTTTATCATTTCTTTCGACCAAGGTGACCTTCTATAAACACTAAAAATCTTGACTGCCCTCATTGCAAGTATAAGTTTATCAGTTTGCATTTCCATGGGTTAAAAGGAATTTACTGCCCCTATTGCCAGTATCATATTAGGGTTTAATTATAGAAATTCTACACAATATTTATTAAGTCAAATTTCAGAGTTTGAATTAATGGCAGTTATAGTAGAGCGACAATGCGTTGAAATAGAAAAAAGTCTACAATTAGCAGGTTTTGTGTCTAGCACGCCATGGCTTAATTGTGATGTTACAATCCCCCTCGAAATAAATAATAGAAAAGGTCATTATGCCTTGCTTTCTCAAGGGATGAGATTTGGGTTTACAGAGTTAGGTTATATTGATTTCACAACCAGAGAATTTAAACTATTTGAATCGCCTAAAGATAGAAAAGGACTTCGATTAGAAACAACTCTTTTTGAAATGAAAGATATGACTCAAAAAACTAAAATGTACGTTCCTTTAAACCAGCTACAATATTTAAAGACACTGGAAGAAATTTTGTCTATCCCAGGAATATCTCTTAAAGCTTATTCTCAATAAGGATAATATATAGTTTAGAAAACCTCAAAAAATAGATATAAAAAAGTAAAAAAAATTAATACTTATTCAACTGTCGGCAAGCCTAAACCACTGGCAGGATCATCACCGGCAGCTGCATATTGGCCTGCAGTGATATCCAGTAATGCTGCCCGTGTTTGCAGCCATGTTCTAGTTAAAGCTGCAGAACCTTGCCAATGCCGTGCTGCTAAACCGCTGGCATGAGGGGTCGCCATTGATGTTCCACTGATAACTCTATAACCACCATCATTCCACGTTGATTCCACTGCTGCACCTGGAAGTGCTATTTCCACTTCACGTTCTTCAATCACAGAATCACCATCATTACTACCCCGGCTTGACCAGCTCGTAACGGAAAGTGAACTGTCAAGAGCAGCAACAGCAACCACTTTTTCATACGCGGCAGGATAGTTGATTGTATCTACATTCGGACCGCTATTGCCGGCAGCAGCAATGACTAAGACATCATTGGCAACTGCATAATCAATGGCATTCTTTTCAATTGTTGCTAAAGAACTTCCGCCGAGACTCATGGAAATGATATCAGCGCCTTGATTTGCCGCATAGTTGATAGCAGCGGCAACGTCATCACTCCAGCAAAACTGCGTGCCGCATACTTTATAGATAAAGAGATTTGCATTTGGCGCAACACCATAAATGCCTTGGCTATCATTTCCAGCATCTGCTGCAACCGTTCCGGCAGTGTGAGTTCCATGCCCATTCTCATCAGTACAGCCATTGGATAATTTTCTTTTGGTAAAATCCTTGCACTGCACTACCCGTCTTGTCAAATCAAGATGGTTAATAGTAGCGCCAGTATCAAGAACAGCAACATTTACGCCAGCGCCGCCATTCGTTGCGGTCAATGCAGGATTATTATAGACAACTTCTATCCCCCATGGTGTTTGGTCAGCAGGAAAAAAAATTCTTTGAGCTGGAGCACTGCCACCTTTACATGCCGGCCAGGGACTACAGGAACTTGGCGGGGCTGTTAATGACCATAGTGTCGCTTCCCCAACAACTTCAAAATGAGGGTTCTGCGCTAATTGTTCTGCAGCAGTGGAAGACATCTCGACAGAAACAACACCATGAGCAAATTGATGACGAAGATCAAGATCAGATAAACTTTTCATTCCGATAGTATCTCGTGCTTTTACATACAACCGTACTTTCTCCGGCTGCTGATCTACTGCGAAAGCAACAATCGACAATACAATAATACCCATTATGATTACAAAAATCCCTTTTTTCATTTTCTTTCCTCCATCACCATTACACAATAATACTTAATTAAATGACTTGGAAAGGAGCGTTTCTTAAATAGTTTACTGTTTTAAGCATAATCCTATAGTTTAGAAAAAACATAAATTTAAATAATTGATAAAGGCTTTCCAGGGTAACAATTATTGAGGTGTGTAAACTATGGACAATAGTGTTGTTAGTGAGATACATAATGAGCAATTAGGTTCTGATTCTAATTTTGTACTAGAAATACTGGAAGAGGATGAAGAAGAATGGGATGAAGAGTTAAATGAAGAAGATTCCGAAGAACTATTCCCAAATGATGAATGGAGCGAATCTGCCAGTGAGAAAAGCTCTTCCAAAGATAAAGCAAAAGATGATGATAAAACGGATGAATCCGATGATAAGGATGATAAAAACTCAGGAGACGGGAACGACGATGAGGATGGAGATGCTGACGATGATGAAGAAGAGAGTGATGATGAAGCCAGTAAAGAATCTGATGAAAGTGGCGAAGGGGATGATAAAGAGCCTGAAGATGATGGGGACGATGATGAAGAAACAGGTTTCCCAAGCAAGATCGGCACTGTAAGCCAAATCTTTGCCAAAGAAAGTCTAGAGGATGAGATATAGTTTATTCTTAAAAAGTTTTAATTATTTAGCGGAAAAGTGGAATAACACGTTCTTCCACTTCTGTGCACATTCTATCACTAAATTGAAAGTTATTAGCACTTGGGCGAGAGCTATTGCTTAATTCACGCAGAAGATCTAATCTTGCTTCTTCAAGTATTGAATTGACAGTTACTGTCTGATCATTGGAAACTAGTCTTTGTCCTGCTTTAATATACCGTTTAAGGTTCAGCGCATTCTCCAAACCAACTTTATTGGGATCATGCTCTATAAAATCAGGATGATACTGTTTTTCCATGCGTAAGCCTTCCGGAAATTCACTGCCGTATTGATGGATAACTATCCCTTCCAAAGGGCCAGAATATAAAGAGCTTTTTTGCAGAAGAAGATCATTAATACCATCATGATCTATTTTTCCTTCTTTTAAAAGAGGAGTCATGCGTATCTGATTATGAAGATCTAATAACTCTAACCATTCCAATGATTGTGATGGTGGCAGAAAGTGCTCATCTTTCGCATTATAAACTGCAATGAGAAATAAAGTATTGAGATTTTGCTGGTCATAAAGGATATGCCCATATCCTCCATGGGTAAATTCACCAAAAATGATTAAATCCTCAGGAAGATCATAAATATGAGGAGTAAGTCCTTCAAAAACGTATCGCCGGAAAGCGTCAAAATAATATTTATTTGAAGAACCGAGAGGACCACCTCTACTCCATGGGACATCTTTATCACCATCACGCCTGATAGAAACATTTGCCCCATCTACTTTCTCA
>JAUYPT010000055.1 GCA_030695685.1 Nanobdellota archaeon
ACGAGTGGCGGCAAAAACTACGGAAGGATGGAGCGGAGGGACAACCTGAACATCGAGCGCGAGGCGTCGTGGAAAGGCTTAGAAACAACGGCGCCCCTCGCCAGAGCGCCGTGAGGAAAAAAGAGGTGAATAAACGATACGTGCGGGAACCTTTATAAACAAAAAATAAAACCTTCTCCTCTAGAAAAACCCATAAAACGGCTGCTGAGTATGACCAAAATAAACCGCATCACGATCCACGGATTTAAGAGTTTTGCCCATAAGACAGAGATCCCCTTTACAGACAAGTTTAACTGTATTCTCGGGCCGAACGGCAGCGGCAAGTCCAATATTGGGGATTCCATCTGTTTCGTTCTAGGCAGGTTATCTGCTAAATCAATGAGAGCAGAAAAAGCAGCCAATCTTATTTTCAATGGCGGCAAAGACAAGAAGCCGGCAACTGCCGGAACTGTTGAAATGGTCTTTTCAAATGAGAATAAAGTCTTCCCGGAAAAAGCCGATGAAGTAGCCATCAGCAGAACAATCACAATGTCAGGAAACAGTATTTATAGAATTAATGGTGCTAAAAAAACACGGACGGAAGTTCTTGATTTTCTTTCGTTAGCTAAGATCAACCCGGAAGGCTATAATATTATTTTACAGGGAGACATCACCCGATTTGTGGAGATGTCACCGTTAGACCGAAGAAAAATTATTGAAGAGATCAGCGATGTTTCTCTCTACGAAGAAAAAAAGCATAAAGCAGTTCTGGAATTAACGAAGGTAGAAGAGAAACTCAATAGCGCTGATATTATTCTCAAGGAAAGGAAAACCTATCTCAAAGAATTGAGCAAAGATCGTGAGCAGGCTTTAAAGTTCAGGGAATTAAAAGAAAAAATTGATTCTAATAGGGCTACCGCCATCCACATCCAGATGAAAGAGAGAGAAACAATCAAAGCACAGTTTGATCAGGACGTTGCCAAGCACGACAGTAAAATAAAAGAGACAGAAAAAGAAATTACAGAATTAAAAGAAAGAATAAATGACCATAAAAAAGCGATTGCCGGCATTAACCAGGAAGTAGAACAGAAAGGAGAAAAAGCGCAGCTGGCAGTGCACCGCCAGATTGAAGATCTTAAAATTTCGATCACGAAAGATAGGGCGCGGATGTCCACGCTGAAAGATGAGATTAACAAAATTAATCTGCGAAAAGACCAATTTACGCAGGAGATTGCAGAATTAGAAGAGAAAGCGTCTTCGTTCAGCAGCAATAAAAAAGAATTTCAGTCAGGCATCACACTTAAAAATAAAGAGTTCCAGCAATGGGAACAGCAGATAGCCCAGTTCAAGAAGAAGCATAAAATAGAATCATCACAGGAATTTGATCAGGAGATTGAACAGAAAGAAAAAATTATTGATGAAAAACAAGAAAAAGTGCAGATTTCACGGCAGCAGCAGCAGGAATTATTACGGGAAAAGGACAAATTAGAATATCAAGTTCAAACTATTGATGAAAAAGTAAAAAAAGTCAAGGAAGTAACTCAGCAGAACGAAGGGCAAGTCAAATTATTGCAGGAGCATAAATCTAATTTCAAAAAAGCAACACTGAGACTGAACCAAGTTTTGGATCAGGACAGCAGCTTTTCATCGCAGTTAGCCAATGCCCGGCGCAGGTTAGTGGAGCTGCAGGAAAAAAATGCTTCTCTCAATGCCAAGACCTTATCACATAAAGCCAACCTTGCCAGTAATCAGGCGATACAAAATATTCTCGACAACAAAAAGAAGTTTGAAGGAGTCTATGGCACTGTGATGGAGCTTGGCCAGGTTAACCGCAAATATTCTGTAGCCTTAGAGACAGCCGCTGGACCAAAGATGCAAAATATTGTCGTTGACACCGATAAGACGGCAGCAGAGTGTATCAACTATCTTCAGAAAAATAAATTAGGAATGGCATCATTCATTCCATTAAATAAAATTCGCACTCAGGACATTTCATCGGAAGACAAAGGATTGCTGAAAAAAAGTGGTGTCCATGATTTTGCCTTGAATTTGATCTCATTTAAGCCTAAATATGAAAAAGCCTTTTCCTCTGTCTTTGGAAATACATTAGTGGTAGAAGATATCAATATTGCCAGAGAAGTTGGTGTCGGAAGAATCAGGATGGCAACCATTGATGGAAATTCTGTCGAAGCAAGCGGCGTGATGAGGGGCGGCTTCAAAGAACGAAAAGCTGCTCTCGGCTTTCAAGAAAAAGATTCTTTGGAAGAGTTAGAAAGAGTGGAGTCTGAAATTAATGAACAGCATGGTGTCCTCAGCACTATAGAAACAAAAAGACAGGCTAATGACCAGGAAGTTTCAGCACTGCGGCATCAGAAAGCAGAACTGGAAGCAGAGATAATTACGCTGGAAAAAACACTGCATCTACATACTGATGACCTTGATGCCACAACCACTTTGAAAAAAGAGTTAGTTGTGCAGCTAAAAGATGTCAATGATAAATTAGACGCTATCCACAAAGAAATAGGCCTGGAAAATAAAGACTTAGCGAACTTAAAATCACAAAAACAAATGTTACGAACGAAAGTAAACGAACTGCGCGACCCGCGATTATTGGCGCAGCTGCAGGCATTTGAAGAGTCAAAGCACACCTGCAAAGAGGATTTTCTGCGGTTAGAAGGTGATTTAAAAAATACGACAACGCAGATAGAACAGCTGATTGCGCCGGAACGGGAAAAAATCCGTGAAATCATGACGCAGCATGAAAAAGAAGAAATTACATTTTCAGAAGAGATCAAAAAACTGACGACAACAGCCGTTCAGAAAGAAAAAGAATTAGCGCTGAAAGAAAAAGAAAGTGCGGACTTCTATTCCAAATATCGTGCCTTATTTACGGAACGGGAAAAATTAAGTATGGAAATTGCCAAAGCAGAAAACAATGTGGAACAAAACAGGGAAAAAGCTCGTTTCGCCGAACGGGAAATGAATCTGATTTCTTTAAAGAATGCCGAAGTAAAGGCAAAACTTGCCGGACTGCAGGAAGAATTTTCCCGATTTACGACTGTTTCCTTAATTAAAAATAAAACACTGCCGGAATTGCAGCAGGAAATCAGTAAGTTTGAAGTGATGATGGGGCAGATGTCCGCCGTAAACATGAAAGCATTGGAAGTATATGAGCAGGTTGAAAAAGAATATAATTCTTTAATTGCCAAAAAAGACAGCCTCGACAAAGAGAAAGTTGATGTCTTAACCTTAATGAATGAAATTGAAACTAAAAAGAAAGATCATTTCATGAAAACATATGTTCATGCCAACAAAAACTTTGAACGCATCTTTTCTACTTTATTCAAGAAAGGAAAAGCGTACTTAGAATTAGAAAACCCCGACCAGCCATTTGAAGAAGGACTTAATATTAAAGTAAAATTGGCAGGAAATAGATTTATGGACATTAAATCTTTATCCGGCGGAGAGAAAACATTAACAGCATTGTCATTTATCTTTGCGATTCAAGAACACCAGCCGGCATCATTCTACATTTTAGATGAAATTGATGCTGCTTTGGATAAGCACAATTCCGAACGCTTGTCGAAATTAATCAGTAATTATACTGATCGGGCGCAGTATATTGTCATCTCCCACAATGATGCCTTGATTTCAGAAGCAGATACATTGTATGGAATTAGTATGAATGATGGTGTCAGTAAAGTAACCAGTTTGAAGATTTAGGATAAATAAGTTCATTTTTAGTATATATTCTAGTCATTTCTTACATAACATTTAAAATAAATTGACAACTTTGCAACAAATACAATTAACTGGAGGTAATACTATGAAAATAAAAATAAATAATGAGAATTATTCTGCTGAAATAGAAATAAAAGCGGATTATATTAATGAAGTTTATGAGGAGAATCCACAAGAAGCTCAAAAGAAGTTTGAGTACGACATGAACAATACTATTGGTTATCTCCATGTAGGTGAAGATATGCAAAGAGTTTTCTGGGAAATTGACCAAATGGCTACAAAGATGAAAATAGATCTATTAAAAAATACAAGAGAATTAGGAGAAACTATTGATACTATACTCGATAAATATAATGATAAACCAAATTAAACTATGAAAAGTAAAATCTACCAACTCAACCGCAAGCCGCAAACACCAGGAGAACGAGGGCTGCCAAAAGAGGAAGTCT
>JAUYPT010000070.1 GCA_030695685.1 Nanobdellota archaeon
ATACACTGCGACTCTGCCAATTCTATGATTGATTCCGGCTTATCATGGAAGAATTCCTGAAATGCCTTTTTGACTCCTGCAGCTTGCGCGTAATCGTGGGAAAGTATGATTCCGCCCTTTTCCATTCGCGAGTAAAAAAAATCGAGGCATGCTTGCGTGCTGCTATAAATGTCAACATCAAGATGGACAAAAGAGAATGTTTTTTCTTTGAGAACATTGGCTGTATCAGGAAAAAAACATTTATAAAAAGAAACTGCTGGATAGGTGCCTAAATAAAATGTTCTCTCATTCGGCTCTGTAGAAAATGTTGTGAATGTCACCAGTGAGTGCCGTTAACTAGTCACAAAAAGGCAAAAGCCTTTTGTGTCCTCAAAAACGGAGTTTTTGGGACCCCAGAAAGCCTTGCTTTCTCAGGGTCCCAGAGGCTTTGCCTCTTAGGACGTCAGACAGCAAGGTTGCGCTTCAATCTGAGCAATGCTCTTCTCTTGGAAGCGTCACGAACTGGACATTTTCTACAGAGCCCCCTCATTCATAAAGTTTTTATAACCATCCTCTCCAAAAAAGAGCATGGATTTCCCATTTTCACTGTATTTTATTGGGCATGCTGGTTTTATGCTGGAATACAATAATTTAAAACTGTTATGCGATCCCTGGGTAAGCGACAGCGGCGCTTTTCTGCACAGCTGGCATCAGTTCCCGCCAAATGATTTTATTGATAAAACAAAACTCTATGATGCTGATTATTTGTATGTCAGTCATATGCATTGTGATCATTTTGACAAGGAATTTTTGAGAATTTTTCCTAAAGAAAAAGTCACTCTTATTATCGCTGACTTTCTTTCTGATACTTTCTATCATGAACTTACAAAGTTAGGTTTCCCTCGCATCATTACACTGCAGGATTGGGAAAAGTACACTTTAGGAGAGAATTTTTCCGTGATGATGTTTAAAGACCAATCTTTGTATAAAATAGATTCCTTAGTTCTTATTGACATTGCCGGAAAGAAGATACTGAACAAGAATGACTGTCATCTCTCAGAAGTTTATTTCGAAAAATTCCGTGAACAAAAAATTGATCTTCTTCTTGCCCAGTTTTCCGGCGCAATGTGGTATCCAGCTGTGTATGATTATGACGACATACGGAAGAATATTTTTTCCGCGAAGATCAAAAAGAACTTACTCGACAGCTTTGTTGCCTTAGCCAATGGCGTTGCAGCAAAAAATATTATTCATTACGCCGGGCCGCCCTGTTTCTTAGAAGAGCAGTTTTTTAAGTTTAATTTTCAGGAACAGGGTATTTTTCATGATCAACAGGATGTTTTTCAGCGGATACAGGAGCAAATTAATGGTAAACTGCATCTTCTTCATCCTAGTGATACCATTAAATTAACACAGGATGGTACTGTAAATATAACTCGTGAAAGAAATGTTGATTTTTCACGCAAAAAAGAATTATTGCATCAGTATCAACAGCGACGAAAGCCTATAATTGAATCTTATCTTCGCAACTTGAAACCAGCGGATGAAAAGACAATGGCAACATTTGAAAATCATCTCGCAGAAATATTCTCTTCTAACCGTTACATTAAAGATAAAGTCAATGCTTTAATCAGGTTTACGGTTACGGGAAAACACGGTGGTGATATTTTTGTTGATACCCGCTATCATAACTTAACAATTTCCCGGTCTTCCACGGAAAATGCTCATTATTCTTTCACTCTTCAGGATACAATTGTTCAAGTATTAGTTGATGGAACTGAACGCTGGGAAGACTTATTATTAAGCATGCGTTTTCAGGCGAAGCGCAACCCTGATTTATACAATTGGCCATTGTTTGCACTATTATTATTCAGTAAAGAACCAAAACTTCTTGCCCGCATCGAGCAGATGATGAGGGATAATGAAAAGGAAAAAATAATGGTCAGAGATGGCACTACACAATATGAAATTCAGCGCTTCTGCCCTCATGCTGGTGAAGATTTGCGCAATGCTATCATTAAAAATGGAAGGCTGGTCTGTCCACGCCATCAATGGACGTTTGATCTCCGCAGTAAGGGAGAATGTGTTTTTGGCGGAAATATGCCGTTGAAGATTTATGCTGAATTTAATGATGAAGAAGAAGGGCAAATTTAGGTAAATATGGATAACTGCGTAGCTTATACTACACTTTAAAACGCAGTTATACAGATTAGAACTGCGCACAATTGTTGTCTAAACTGTGCAGTTCTCTATACTTTATTTTCTAACTTTATAATGTAATTGAACAATTCCATTCAATTTCTTAACGTTACGTAATTGCAACTTATTTTCAAAAGCTTCTTCTGAAAAAATCCTGATTCCTCTACCTAAAACAAAAGGTTCGATATTGAGTATGATTTCATCAACTAATCCAGCTTTTATAAAAGAGCTGTTCAATGTTCCACCACCTGCTAAAAGAACTTTTCTAAATCCTAATTCAAAAGCTTTGTCCAATGCCTCTTTTGGAGAATGTGCATAAATATAACTATTTTTAAGTTTAGACATTTTTCCTCTAGAAACAATTATTTTCTTCGCATTTAAACTATCAAAATTGTATTTTTCCCATTTCTTGACTACTTCATATGTTTTTTTCCCTACAATAAAACAACCAATATCTTCGGCTAATGTAACAAAAATATTCCAATTTTGATGAGACAGAAAATCTTCATTATAATTTTCTCTAGCTATAATACCATTAATGGTTTGTGCCATATACAAAATAACTTTCATCATACCACAATAGTTTATCAATTTATTAAATTATCTTATGGCGAACTGTCAAAAATGGGTTGAGAGAAATAATTAATTTTATGGCAAAAATAATATTAGTATTCACAATGTACACTTGCTGCAGAATTCTCCTGGTTTATTAACAGTACCGCCGCATTTACAGACATAGCCGCGAAGCACAGCAGGGCTGCCAAACACTAGTCCATAATCAGGAACATCTTTTGTTACAATAGAACCAGCACCAATTAAAGCATATTTTCCGATAGTTACTCCAGGCAGGATACAGCTGCCGGCGCCAAGAGAAGCACCAATTTTAACGGTAATTTTGCCTTCGACCCAATCAGCATCTCCTTTAAGGACACCATCACTATTTAATGCCCGTGGAATTTTATCATTCGTTAAGATGCACTGCGGTCCTACACAAACACCGTCTTCTAAAGTTACACCATGGTACAGTAAGGCATTATTCTGGAGTTTACAGTAATTTCCAATAATGACATTCTTATCAACATACACATTTTTTCCAATAATGCAATTGTTTCCGACACGAGCGCCTTCACGAACCTGTGCCTGATGCCAGATAGAAGTATTAACTCCAATCTGTGCCTGTGCTGAAACGTCTGCAGTTGGATGAATCATCGTCACATAACGTTAAAACCAGCCTGGGTTACATTTAGCCCAGTCTACAGTTCTTTTGATGCCTTGATCAAAACTAACTTTTGGCTCCCACAATAATTCTTTTTGTAATAACGTCGTATCAGCGCAATGCCGCCGCACATCACCAGGGCGCGCTTCTTTGTATGAAAATGATTTTGTATAATCCAATAATTCTGCAATTTTTTTGACGACATGGTTCATTGTTATTTCCTTGCCGCTGGCAACATTAATTACCCTTCCTTTAGCAGAGTTTCCTTGTGCGATTTCAATAGCCGCATCAGCTGTATCTTGGACGTACAGAAAATCTCTTGTCTGTTCTCCATCACCAAAAATAATTATTTCCTCGTTGCGCATCATTCTGCCGATAGTTGCCGGAATAATTGCAGAATATTTTTTGCCATGCTGCCGCGGGCCATATTGATTGAACGGCCGGACGACAGAAATGTCGCAGCCAAACGTATGATGATACGACAACGAAATATGGTCGGTTGCCGCTTTGGAAGCAGCATACGGTGTTTTTGGATCAAGCGGATGAGTTTCACTCATGGGTACTGTTTTGGCGCTGCCATAGGCTTCAGAAGACGAAAATTGGATTAATTTTTGAAATGCACCTTCCCGCTGCAGGCGGCAGATGTTCATGGTCATATCAATATTTTTTTTAATCGTCCATTCCGGTTTTACTAATGATAGTGGTAATGGTATCACTGCCATGTTAAAGACAGTATCAATGCCATTCTCCGTAACGACATCCCGAATATCTTCATAATCAGCAACAACACAGCGCCTAATTGTAAGGGTAGGAAAACGCTGCTGC
>JAUYPT010000074.1 GCA_030695685.1 Nanobdellota archaeon
TGGACGTAAAATCTAACGTTTGACCGGTGTCAATCACAGATTCTATTTCTGAAATTTTCAACTCAAAAAGACGGGAACAAAAAATTTTTGGCGTTGAAGTGGATGAAGATGACGATGATCTTGCACTGCCGCTTCCACCGCTGCTGGAAGAAGCTGGAGAAGGAGATGGTGCTGCTGAAACCGTAAAATTAGTGCGCTCACTGGCATTGCGATTATTAGTAGTATCGTTAGCAATAAAAGTGATGTTATAATTTCCAGTAACGGAAGGGATCGTAAAAGAAATGTTAAACCGGCGGGCATAGTCCGTTGCATTGGTTAATTCAAACAAAAGAGTGCTGCCATTGGGATAAGAAAGATTAGCGAAAACCTGGCTTACGATTGTATCATCTGTAACATTAGCGCCTATTTCAATACTATTTCCGACAGTAAATGAAGAATCAGCAACAGGAGTTACATTGATAACACTCGGCGGTGTTGTATCGCTTGCAGCAGCACCGGCAGTACTATTGGCCGTAAAACTGCTGAACCCCGTCGTGTTAAACTGCAATATGCCGCCGCTGTAACTCTGAATCCGACATGGTACACCACCGGTGCTAGTACAGTTATAACCGGCATTGAAAATATCCTCTGAAATATTGGTAAAATTATCAACCCTGCGCAGCTCGTTAATAGAAGTAAAAGCTAAGCCTTTAAATGTAATATTTGCCGTGGAATTAATTCTGCTCCAGCGGGAAGGTCTTTCAAATGCGCTAAAATTCAAGGCAAAGGTATTATTGCCTAGGAAGAGATTAACAGTAAGGCCAATTCCAGTGCTGGCATTCAGTGTTAAATTTTCATAAAACCATCCGCTGCCGTTGTTATGCCAACGTAAGTCAACAAAGGAATTGTTGTAAATCAGGAAATTTAAGGATGATTCTGGAGTATTATCAGTAATTTCAAAATCATTGGCAGAGCGCAGAAGGTTATTAATGATGTAGGTGTAATTCGCATTCGTTAAGCGGATGGCAGCAGAGGCAGCGCCGATGACATTATCTTCGATATAATTTTGTTGATTGCCTGTTGTTATGATCTCGATTCCGTCACTGGTGCTGGTGTTGATGGTATTTCCCCTGATCAGATTAAAATCAGAGCCGCTTCTTAATGAAATGGCATCGCCAGCATCAATACCGGTACTAACAGTATTATTTTCTATTGTCGCATTATCAGAATTAACAAGCCGGATCCCAATAGAGTTGGCAAGTTCTTCTAATCCAACAGTAATAGTATTATTAACAATGCGAGTACTATTAGAATTTTCAAAATTAATAGCATGATTGCTGCCGCCATTGGCTGTGCCCTTCGTAATGAAACAATTTCGAATAGTGATGTTATTATATCCCGTAGAATTAATTGCAAATGTAGAACTGCTGCCACCGGTGTCATAAGTAATTGTAAAAGTCTGACAGTCAAGTTCAACATTGCTGGCATAAATATGGAAACAATGAGAAGCATTGGATGCGTCCTGCGTCAATAAATAGGTTGTTCCCGAAGTACGCAACGTTGTGCAGTTATTGATGTTCTGCGTTGCAGTAATCCCAATAGGTCCTGATTCCGGAACAACAACAGCAGTATCAACAGGCTCTGTTTGGTTTGCTTCAACTGACGGATTTTCATCATTATTCTCTTCCTGTTCCTGATGGCTGTTATTATCATCCGGAGCAGGTAAAGGCATAATTACTTCCTGAACGTCGCCTCCCAAGCCAACAGCTCCTCCCGTGATACTATTATTGGATAAAAAAAAAGAATAAGCACTTATAACTACGAAAGATACTAAGAAAATAGTAACTACTATTAGCTCTTTTTTTGTAACATCCATAACCAATAATTAGAATGAGTTTTCGTTTATAAATTTACCTTCGCAGTACATCCCGGGAAAGCTTCGTATTTGAGCGTTTGGAATACAAAGAAGTTCTGGCGCTTTTCTCTGCGGGAGGAGTGGAAGGAGTAGATGAAGACGGTGGAGACGATGGCAGTACAGAAAGGATTGTTGAACGGAATGGAGGCGACTGCGGCGGCAAGGCAGATCCTGTTGGCTTTCGTGAAACGTAGACTTCTTTTACAGGCACGTCACGATCTACATTGGATTCCTCCACAGCACGTTCTTTTGCAGCTTTTCTTTGATGATAATGGTGTGCCGGATGCGGCGGCGGCGCTTCCGTTTCTCCTTTGCTCCTTCGAAGCTGCTTCATCAGCAAGACAAGAATAATAATTGACTCGATCAGCAACAGAAAAATAATCACCGATAAAAAGAGTAAAATTTCAATCACTGGAATGTCGACAAGCCCAACTAAAACCATGGTTTAAAATAAGAAAGAGGAGAATATAAAACTTTCTATGAAGGACACTGTCAAATTGTAGACAGGTAGCTTGGCCTGCAATGTGGTGAATGGGGAACTGCTATTCGTCAGAAGTAATTATTGTGCGAAAATCTTGGGAATTTTACGATAAATTTTTGCCCCCATTCACTGGCCTGCTACCTGTCTACTATTAATCAAAAGAAATTTCATACTCGCTGGTCACAAATTTCTCCGTGCCGCGGAAAACAGTTGCCTGCACAATATACTCTCCTGAGTATTTCTTCTGATTATAGGATAACTGCTGGGCGAAAACAAAGATCTGGTTGTCAGTTAAGTCATACGGGCCGTAGAGCTCAACAAAGCGGTCCCGGGGTGTTTTTAAAACCTGAGCCAGCCTTTCCACAACTCCCTGCTCTCTCTGAGGCTGTTTCTTGCGCATCGTTATTTCCAAATAATACTGCTGTCCCTGCGGCTGGTCGCCAATAATGACAGCGCCAGTCAAACTATTTTGCTCATAATACTCCTGTAAAAGTTCTACTGCTGCAGGAGGAACGACAAAAGTATAGACCTCAAACGTATCTGTTTCCGGATCAACATCGACCGCCGTTCCGGAAAAGAGTTTATTGGTAACACCAATGCTCTGCTCAAAGACAACTTCTTCTTCGGTCACAAACTGCATTCGTAATTCTTCTGGGTTAATCAAGCCTTCCCGGAAGAGAATTGTCTTTTCTATTTTTTCACCGGGCTGCAGGATAATCTGTTCAGGGTTCAGCACTTCTGCCTCCAATAACCGTCCGGCAACGGATTCCCGGGAATACGACAAGCCAGCAATAGTTTCAAATGCTGAATCATCATATCCCAACGTTCTTCTGGTAACAATGTAAAAAGGATCATCAAACCCTTGGAAGATTTTGGGGAACAGTTTCATCACCGTTGTTCGGTTATTCTCCAAGATAATAGTAATGTTTCGTACAGGGCGGAGTTTTTCCAGATCTTCCAAATTGCGTAATTGCAGAACTTCACCGGCTGAAGCTGTCGATATTGCCCGCCGGCTGCTGCCCTGAACCGCATCAGCAATGATGTTTTGGATTATCTGCTGAACAAACAACCTGCTCAACGGTGAAACAACAACAAAGTCCCGAACAATCTTAACTGTCTTCTTTCGTGCGCTGACTGTTACCTCCAAACGATACTCTCCTGGCTTCAAGCCCTTTACGGATTGTGTCAGTTGAGCCAAGCGGCTGACAATTGCACTCGTCTGCTTGCGCTGTATTTGTGTATATGTACCTGCATATTTACCCTTCGTCTGTTTCATTAAAATTTTCTGATTGATAGTCGTTTTAACGGCTTCATCCCTGTTGATGGAAATGACTAAAGGATACGTCCAGGATAAATAAGGAGCTACTTGAAGAAGATCCGGTATTTCTGCACTTAATAAAAATTCAGCGGGAACCTTTACTTCCACAGTACGGCTACTGACAATTTGATAGCGGTCATAGGTAAGTTGAATCTTAAATGTATATTTTCCTTCCGGCAGCGTCGTCGGCAAAAAGAGGTTTGTGGATTCTATTCGTTGATCATTTTTACCGATAAAAATGACATCTGTTCCCGTAACGACTTTCTTCCCGCCTTTCTCCAGCCAGAAATCAAGGGTAACATCACCGGAAATATCGCCGATGCCTTTCACCAAATAGGAAAAGTCAAAGAAGTCTCCCGGCTGCACCGGTGAATCAACAGTTAAAATTTTCAAGTCGAAGATGCGCACACATTTACTGTTGACACAATACCTATTCACGGGGCAGTCAAGGTTGCTGGCACATTCGACTGTAGGCACTGGTACTGTTGGTCTACTTTGCCCGCCGCCACCACCACGCTGCGTTGCAGCACCCGTAGGAGAAGACGGCGAAGCGGCAGCAGCAACAGTAAAGTTAGTGCGCCCGCTCCTGTTAAAGTTATTGCTGCTGTCATTGGCGATGAAAGTGATATTATACTTGCCCGTAACAGAAGGAATCGTAAATGAAAGGTTAAATCGACGGACATAATCGGTGCCGTTAATTAATTCAAATAAGAGAGCGCTGCCATTAGGATACGAAACATTCGCATAGACTTTGCTGACCATAATATCATCCGTAACATTGGCGCCGATTTCAATAACAGCACTCGTACTCAACGAAGAGTCTTGAATGGGAGTGATATTTGTTACATTCGGCGCAGTATTATCATTCACAGAGAAATTGACAAACAGACTGGAATTTCTATTATTGCTGCTGTCATTGGCGATGAATGTGATGTTGTAAGCGCCAAGAAGTTCTGGGATGACGAAAGAAGTGTTAAATCGGGAAACATACGTTGTTGCATTGCTTAATTCAAATAAAAGAGCGCTGCCGTTAGGGTACGAAACATTCGCATACACTTTGCTGACCATAATATCATCTGTGACATTGGCGCCGATTTCAAATAAGGCATTGCTGATGTTGAACACTTTATGATTTTCTGGAGTAGCGTTAGTTACGTTCGGAGCTGTATTATCATTGATCGAGAAATTGATTTGTACAGTATTGTTAAAGTTATTATTGGAGTCATTAGCAATAAAGGTTACATTATAATACCCTCTCAATTCTGGGATTACAAATGAGATATTGAATCGTGTACGATAGGTAGTAGCGTTAGCTAATTCAAAGAGAAGAGTGCTGCCATTAGGATAGGAAACATTCGCATAAACATTGCTTACAGGGCTGCCGCCATCGGTGGCATTAGCGCCAAGTTCAAAAAAGACTTGGCTGAGGTTAAACTGCTGATGATTAAAAGGGCTGGTGTTTGTAACATTTGGAGGATTAGTGTCAGGAACAGACGGAGTTAAAATCGTAACTGAAATGTTATTCCAGTCATCTTCATAAACAGTACTGGCAAAGCCGCGGACAGAACAGTTCCAGACTTGCCCTGCTGTAAGGTTAGCACTGTTCAATGTTGCAATTAAGTTTACCGTATTAGCGCCGAGTCCTGATCGCTGCCCCCGTAAATGAACTATTTCTACAGAGTTATTGTACCAGGTAAAGTTTGCCGATACTGTGCCGCCCTGCGCATCGCTGATATTGGCATAGCACAGAATATTTGAGGTGCTGAGGTTGCCCAGTGGAGAGGAATTGATCAGTAGGAATGTTGTGTTCGGCGCCGTATCATCAAAATTAATTTCAGCGACGTAAGGATGAGAGTCGTTAGAAGTGTTGCCGATATTCAGATACGGAGAATCACAGAAGCCGTCATTATTGGCATCATTGCAGCCTTCCGCACTATCATTGTAATTATCCCAGAAGTTTCCTCCTTGCGCCGGCGCTAAACTAAGGTTAAATTGATTGGTAATGTTCAGCGGCGCACGGGCATGGAAAAGCACTTGTCCGGAATCATTCTTAAAATTATTGCGAAAGAACAGGTTTCTGCCGGCATAAATATTATCAACAATCTCGACACCTTGGATATTATCAACAAAATAATTTTCTGTAAAAATGCTGGCGTTATTAAACTGAATCCGTACACCTGTGCCTTCAGTTCCGGAACCTCGATTCTGCCAGAAAATGTTGCGGTAAAAAAATAATCCCGTATTATTCCTGGTTTGCCCGTCAATGACCAGGCCATGGTAATTATAGCTAAAATTGTTGAAGCTGATGTTCCAGAAATCATTGTCATCATCCATGAAAATACCGGTGTCATCCGTACTGTCATTTTGCATAAAGAAGGTGTTATTAAAAATGATTCCCCCCCCGCTTTCATCGATATAAATGCCGTCATCGCTATTGTCTATAAAAGAGGATAATTTGATGGTAACATTATCCGAATTATCTAATTCCAAACCATCATCGCTGTTATTGCGAAAACTGCTGTTAATGATTGTCCCATTCATGGATTCATAGATCTGCAAGCCGTCAGTGCCGATATTATTAGAAAAAAAGGAATCAATGATGGTAAAATTAGCAACTCGTGCATCACTTTGAGTTGATTCACCAAGAGCGGCGCCAATTTTGTTATTGGAAAAATTGCTGGATGTGATGGTAATGATAGTCGTATTATACACCGTTAACCCAAAGCCCTCAAGCGTCGCACTTGCTCCTCCTAACTGTTTATAGACAGTAACATTGGTTAAGGCAACGTTGCTGCATCCCCAGATATTGATTCCACCACGATCACTTATTCTCGAAGCATTGATGCGGACATTGTTAAGAGTCCAAGTATTAGTATTATAGCAATGGTAATATCGCTGGCCGTCAATGGTATTGCCGCTGAAGTTTTGATCAAGACTATCCCAGTTGCTAAAATCAAAGGCATCCAATGTGCTTTCATTAATTTGATTGTCGTAAAAATGATTGTCATTGCTGCTAGCTGTTGAAAAGCGGATGCCTATCGTGTTATACAGAAAAACATTGTCACGAAAGGTATTTCCATCATTGGAACTAATATGGATGCCGCCGCCACCGGAAGACGCTTGGCTGTTTCGCAAAAACGTATTCTGGAAAAAAAGGTTGTTATCATTATTGGGTGCGCCCTGCTGCTGGATGCCAAAATCATTATAGGAAAAATGATTATAGCTAATGTTCCAATTATCAGCGCCGCTGACAAAAGTTATGCCGGTGTCGCCACTTCCATTCTGGCCGACAAACGTATTGTTAAAAATTATCCCATTGTTACTTCCACTAGAGGTGCCATCAATGTTAATGCCATCAATACCATTTTTAGAGAACGCAGAATATTTTACCGAAACATTATTTGATTCGTCAACAACGAGGCCATGTTGGGAGTTATTGTAAAAAGTGTTGTTAATAATGCTTACATTATGGCTGCTCAACACTCGTAAGCCATCATCGGCAAAATTATTGGTGAAGGAAGAATCCTGAATAGTGGCATTAATCACTGCAGCAGCATCGACGCTCGTGGCACCTAAGGCACCACCCATATTGTTGCTGCTAAAATTACTCCGGAGAATAGTAATGTTAGTGCTGTTCAGCAGATAAATGCCAAAGCCATCGGTAGTTGGACTGATACCAGCACGATTGCCATATCCGGTAACATTAGTCAAGACAACATTATTACAGCCCCAAATATTGATCGCGCCGAAATCACTCACCTTGGATGCATTCATGCGAACATTGCTTAAAATCCATTCATTCATGTTATAACAATGATAATATCTTTGTCCGTCAACCGTATTGCCGGTAAAATTTTGGTTTAGATTACTCCATGTGCTAAACAGGAACGCAGCAACAGCGCTCTGATTAACCTGATTGTCAAAGAAAAAGTTATCATTAGCTGTACTGCCGCTAATACTGATACCAAAAAGATTGCTGAGAAAGACATTATCCCGATAGGTAGCACGATCACTTGAAGTGAGAATAACACCAGCACCGGAAGAAGGAGCATTGCCATTTCTAAAAAAGATATTATTAAACACAAACGTATTTTGATTATTACCAGTTGATCCATCATCATCAAGGCCGATAGCATTGTAGGCAAAATAATTATAGCTGATATTCCAGGAAAGAGCATTACTGACTAATTCTATTCCCGCATCAGCGCTAGAAATATTCTGGCTGCGGAAGGTATTGTTAAAGACGAAGCCGCTTCCGCTGTCTCCGGTTGCGCTCACTTCAAGACCGCGATCATTATTCAGTTGAATCATAGAATATTTTAATGTGAAATTATCACTTGCATCAAGGTCAATGCCGTCATCAGTGTTGTTATAAAATGTGCTGTTGATAACCGTAATATTATAACTGTCATAAAGTTGAAAGCCATCACTGCCAAGGCTATCAAGGAAAAAAGAGCTTTGAATACTGGCATTGACAACCCTTGCCGCATCGACAGTAGAAGCTCCAAACACCAAACCAACTCTATTTCGCGAGAAATTAACGGCAATCATCGTTATATTTGTAGTATTGAAAACTCCCATCCCCAAGCCGTCAAGAGTAGTACTATCGCCGCCGGTATTGCCAAGAATAGTCACATTCTCAACACTAGCTTGGCCGCAGCCCATAACATTAACTGCGCCGAAGTCGCTCACCTTCGATGCATTAAAACGGACATTGTTTAAGGTAAACCCATGAACATTAAAACAATGGTAATACCGCTGGCCATCAACGAGTGTGCCGCTGAAATTGTGATGCAGCGCCTTCCAGTCGCTGTTAAATGAAATTGCAGTCGTAATACTCCAGTTAAACTGATTGTCATAGAACATATTATCATGAGCATCTTCCCGCACGAAATGAAGGCCAATATTATTATGATCAAAGAAGTTCTCGCTGAAGACGGCTCCATAATCATTTTCTATAGCCAAAGCAACAGCGCTGCTGGAAACATTGTGATTCTGAAACGTATTTTTATAAACGCTCAGACCGATATTTTGCGTGCCTCCTTCATCATAGATGCCAAAAAAATTATTGATAAATGTATTTTGTGTTATATTCCAATAATCATCGCCGCGATAAATATAGAGTCCTCTATTATTTGTTCCATTCTGCCCGCGGAAGGTATTATTATAAATAACGGCGCCATTGTTGTCGCCAGTAAGACTTGTATCTAAACCATTGCCGCCGTTATCGGCAAAATCAGATCGTTTTACAGAGAGATTTATCGTCGTTCCGACATTAAGGCCATCATCCGTATTGCTGAAAAAAGAAGAATTCTCGATGCTGAGGTTGACAGAACTGATTACCCTCATACCCGTCGTGAAATCACTAATGTTGCAGTTTACAAGAGTAAAATTAATGTCAGTGCTGTCTGCTTCGACGCCGTAATCGGTGCCTGCACTGTCATCACCATCAATATCAAATCCCCGGCAGTCAAGAGTAATATTGGATGTATGATCCACAGAAAAGTTAAAGCAGCTTCCCTTCGTGTTAGAGAGGTGAGCAGTCAAGCAATAAACAGTATTGTTGGTCCATCCTGTGGACTGGCAGGCGGCAATATTGGTGTTGCAGGTTGTCGCTAATGGCACTATTTCCTGCGTCATCAATGGCGGAGTATCATCGGACGAAGCCGTTTCATTATCCTCTGGAATAGTTTCAGGAAGAGCCTCTGGAATTTCTGAAGGTAGATGTTCAGGACTTTCCTGCGGTGGAAGTGCAATTACTGCGCCTGTCGGTGATGAAGAGTTATCCACGCCTTCTTCCGGAAGAGGATCAATAATTTCTTCCTGTGGCGGAAGCACAATTTCCATACCTGACGACGAACTATCTTCATTTTCATTGGCTGTTGGTACGGAAATCAAACTGTCATTGTCAACCGCAAGCCCGATAAATGAGCCGGTGAGGAGATTATAATGAGCAGCACCAGATGTCAATTGATAAAAGTAAAGAGAAAACAGGGCCAGACCCATAATACTGAATAACAAAATACTATATACTATCAAAAACCTCCTTTTATGGTACACTGTCATCAATGAGAACTAGAATGTATTTAAATATTTTCTAACCCTTCAAAATCATATATTTTTGTCATCCAAAGATATTTATAGTTACGCTTTTTCATCTTATTACAAAAAGAAGTTATGGACTGATGACACCGGAAGTTAAAGAGAGTTCTTCTCCAGCGTATTTTAATGTATCAATAACAGAAGCTCTTCAAGACCTCACAACAACCGCAGCAGGATTAAACTCCCACCATGCTGAAGTCCGACTTCATCAGTACGGTCTCAACGAGCTGAAAGCAGAGAAGGAAATTTCTCCCGTGACTATTTTTGTGCGGCAGTTTGCCAGCCCATTAGTCTGGATTTTACTGGGTGCTTTAGTCTTATCAGTCATGCTGCGAGAATACACTGACGGCGCCATTATTGGCATCATTGTTTTCTTTAATGCTGTTTTTGGATTCAAGCAGGAATACAGCGCGGAAAAAGCAATTGAAACATTGCAGAAGATGGCCTCATTGAAAGCAAAAGTTCTTCGTGACGGCAAAGAAAAACTTATTGACAGCAAGTATCTGGTGCCAGGAGATATTATCATTTTAGAAACGGGAGATAAAGTTCCCGCTGATGCCCGGCTGATTGAAGTTCATACGCTGGAAACACAGGAAGCAGAGCTGACGGGAGAATCATCACCAATCCTCAAAACAACTGATGTCCTTCCGGAAAGCACGGTGCTTGCTGATCGCAAAAATATGATTTATGCCGGAACGATTATTACCAACGGCAGAGGAAAAGCAGTTATTACCGGAACAGGGATGCGCTCTGAAGTCGGAAAAATTGCCAGCCTGATTCAGGAATCCAAAGAAGAATTAACACCGTTGCAAGTCAAGCTCAAACGCCTGGGCATTTATCTGACCATTGCCGTGATGCTGGTTGCCGTGATCGTTTTCATTGTTGGCACGCTTTCCGGCCAAAAAGTAACGACGATGTTTCTGACCGCTATTGCCTTAGCGGTAGCAGCAATTCCAGAAGGGCTGCCTGCAGTGATTACAATTTCTTTAGCGCTCGGCGTACAGCGCATGGTTAAAAAGAATGCCCTTATCCGCCGACTGCCATCAGTGGAAACGTTAGGAAGTGTTGACGTTATCTGCACGGATAAAACCGGAACCTTAACACATAATGAAATGACGGTAACCCGATTATGGACAAATGCCATGGAATATCATGTTAGCGGTTCTGGATATAATCATGATGGTAAATTCTTGCTGCACGGCAAAGAGGCAGACCTAAAATCAGTAACCATGCTGTTAAAAGCAGGAGCGCTCTGCAACGATGCCAAACTGGAAGGAACGGAACAACAAAGAGAAGTGTTTGGTGATCCTACCGAAGCAGCATTGCTGGTGTCAGCGGAAAAAGCAGGAATAGATCATCATGTCCTTAATTCTCAGGAACAGCGTATCAATGAAATCCCATTCTCTTCCGAGCGAAAGATGATGACAACCATCCATAAAGTCGGAAAGGAAGAAATCTCCTATACGAAAGGCGCGCCGGATGTTATCCTCGAACATTGCAATAAAATTCTCATTAATGGCAAAGTACAGCTGTTAACCCGCCCTAAAAAGAAAGAAATTCTGGAACAGAATGAACTATTTGCCAAGGAAGCGCTGCGTATTTTAGGATTTTCCTACAAAGAAAATTCACCTCACCAGGATGCGGAAAAAGAAATGATTTTCATTGGATTGCAGGCAATGATTGATCCTCCTCGCTTGGAAGCAAAAGAATCGATTAAGAAATGCCAGGAGGCAGGAATCAGAGTCATCATGATTACCGGTGACCATCGCGCCACGGCGGAAGCAATCGCTAAACAGCTTGGCATTACTGGCAGAGCGATTACCGGCCAGGAATTGATGGCTATCCGCAACCTGGAAACAGAAATTGCAGAAATTGGCGTTTTTGCCCGGGTTAACCCGGAATATAAAGATAAGATTGTTGATGCGCTGAAAAAAAACGGGCATATTGTTGCCATGACCGGCGACGGCGTTAATGATGCTCCTGCTTTAAAAAAGGCAGACATCGGCATTTCCATGGGTGTAACCGGAACAGACGTTGCCAAAGAAGCATCTGATATGATTCTGACTGATGACAATTTTACGTCCATCGTCAATGCCGTTGAAGAAGGCAGAGGAATTTTTGATAATATCCGTAAATTTGTCAATTATATCCTCTCCAGTAATTTAGCGGAAGTTTTAGTCTTATTTTTAGCAATGATTGTCCTGATGCCTTTTTTTGGCATGGGAATTCCGCTGCTGCCGATCCATATCCTCTGGATTAATCTCGTTACTGATGGATTACCGGCAATCGCCTTAGGCATTGATCCTCACGATGCAGAAATCATGAAGCGAAAGCCGCGAGATGCACGAGAAAATATCATTTCCAGAGCTGTGAGCATCGATATTATAACTGCCGGTGTTTTAATGAGTATTATCATCCTCATCTTATTTTGGCTCTACCGCGGCTCGCCGTTAGATAAAGCGCAAACGATTGTATTTACGCTGTTAGTTTCATTCCAGATGGTGCGGCTGCAAATTATTCGATCAGCATACAAGCTGGACATTTTTTCGAATAAGTATATGGTTTTATCAATTGGAATTTCGTTATTATCGCTGATCATTCTTATGTACACACCGTTGAATAATTATTTCAAAATTGTGCCGCTGGAATTGATGGATTGGGTTTTGATTGCCATTGCTTCCGGATCTCTGGCAGTGATGAATAAAATAATTTATAAACTTCGAAAAAGTATACCTGTATGATAGAAGGTATAGTATACAATGGGTCCGATCGTTATTTTTGTCATTCTTGCCATTTCCATGGCCTTGATCTGGAAAGGCTCTGATTGGATTACAGATTCGCTGGCTCCCGTCGCTAAAAAATTAGGAACCAGTTACGTTGCCGTAACAACATTAATTGTTTCTTTTGCCATCAGCACGCCGGAGATTTTCTCATCCGTTTACACCGCTTTATTAGGCCAGCCAACGATTGGTATTGGTATTATCGTTGGATCAGTGATGTCAAATATTGGGTTAACCGTTGGGTTAAGTGCTGCTTTCAAGCCACTGCAGGTAGATAAAGGAGTAGTTATCAGAGACGGTGTTTTTATGGTTATCATTGCCGTGATTATTTTATTGCTTGGTGCTGATTTAACATATCAAAGATCAGAAGGAATCATCCTGCTGATGATGTTCTTGCCGTATGCCATGAACGTCTGGTATTCTGAAAAAGTACGCTCAGCTCAAAATAAGAAAGAACAGGTAGAGCACTTGGAAGAAAGTTTGAGTATCATCGGGGGGTTTTCCTCGTTAAAATTAAAAGCGTCCGTGACGACATTCTTCATTGGTGCCGGCATTCTTGTTGTCGGGTCGTATTTATTCTCATTATCGTTAATTCAAATCAATCAAACCTTCGGCCTGCCGGAATTGGTTGTGGGTCTTTTTGGTGCAGTTGCAACTGCTCTCCCAAATATTGCAGCGGCAATTCAAGGAACACGGAAAGGTTATAAGGATGTTGCCATCACTGAAACGTTTGGTTCCAATATTTTTACAATGTTAATCACTCTTGGGATTATTATTCTTATCTCTCCACTGAGGATTGCCAATAAAGTATTTTATTTTGACCTTAACTGGATGATCATCATTAATGCACTGATGATTGCGTTTATTTTCAAAGGCTATCATTACAAAGAAGATGCTCTCACCCGATATGAAGGAGTATCGTTAGTTTTATTTTATGTTATTTTACTGGTCGTGAACATTTTATTTTTTGAATGAAGAATGGACTACCATAATATTTATAACTCCTCTTTTTAGCACATGAATATGCAATTAGAACAGCTTCTGCTTACGAAAGAAGAAATACCTATTCTTAAAGGAAGGTTTTTTACCGTGCCTATCTATCCGCTGTTACTGCGAACGGAAATTGAGGTTGATCCCCATATTGCGCATGATCTTTTCCCGCAGGCAGCGGAAGAATGGTATGCTGAACTTACAGAATATGCGTCACAATTAACAGATGCCAAAGAGAAAAAGTGGTTGGAAGAGGTTTGGCTGCAAGGGCCTGTTTCGATTACAGAAAAACAGGGACGGCAATTTGTGTCTCCATTAGAAATATGGGAAGATGGCGTTGAATATATGGAAAACGGCTTTGCACGAGTGCTTTCGATTAATAGAAATGCCGGCGGCACGTTATTCTGGCATGAGGATGTACGAGAAGAATATATCCATCCACCATTTGTCCAATTTTCGAAAGATAAATTTGATGCCTACAAAATTGAAGAAATGAATGTGGGAAATGCGAAAGGTGTTTTTGCCCACGCCTACGACCATCATAATATCGATCATTATCCCGGCGCTTTATTTTTGCGGAATTGGGCGATACTGTATTTGAATGAAGCGATGAGGCAGACATTCCAAAAAGAGAGTAATTTTTAATAAAATTATTTTTTGTAAATATTTCTCTTATCTTCTGGCAATTCAATGATTGAAGCTAAATGTTCATCAATATCAAATTTTTTTCCTTTAAGTGTTGGAAGTTTAAATTTAGGTAGATTATTAACCACCATTTCAATAATACGTAACTGTGCCTTTCGCTTTACCATTTTTTTATTTTCATCTGCGATATGTGATTCTCTATTATCACTGATGATCAAAATACCTGCTGCCCTCATGCCAATGTCCCTTGCCCTTGAAAAACAAGACGCAAGTTCCATCTCTACTGTAAGAGGATCAACTTTTCTGTAATGTTCATTAGCATGAGGAAGTTGGAATGTAACGGAAGGCACAGAAATATTCTTGCCAATAGTGTAAGGCTGATTATTTTTCTCAAGAACAGATTTAAGTGTATTATGTAACTGAACATTAGGAGTTGTAAGAAATTTTGAAGGATCAAAAGGACTATAAATTCCATCAAAATGATACACTTTATGGGAAAGAACAATACTGCCAACTTCTAAATTTTTTTTAAATCCAGCATATGCATACCCTACAAAAATAATATTTCGACAGCCTCCATCATACATTATTGCCATGGAATCAATCATCGCTGGAGCGCCATAAACATTAACAATAAGAGAGTAATATTGATTTTCTTTTTTTACAAGATGAGTATGAAAAACAGAATCTTTGCTATAAACAACCTCATCAAATAATGATAAGACTTTTTGTTCATGTTCTGGTGTAACAGACCCAGCAAGAGCAATGCCAACACTTGAAAAATGATCTCTTCCAAAAGCAGCTTTAGCATAACGGCCCATACAATAAAGAATAATCTATACTTTATAAAATTTTACTATTTTTAATAGTAGAACTTTGTGCTTCGATTCGAAGAACATCTTTACTTTCCAAAACTAATTCAGTTTGTTCTATAAGCTGCTGCCGTTGAGCAGTATATTCTCGTTCTAAATTTTTGATTTTTTTCTGAGTTTCCTGTTCCTTTTTTTCATATTTAAGAAAAGCATTAGCACCAGATTTTAACAGGCCTAATCCACCGCCAATTACTGCGCCTGCTTCTGCACTAATATAACTATCTCCTACGACTGTACTAAAAACTGTTCCTAAAACTGCTCCTATAAGCGGATGAAACAAATTAAGATGATAACCAATTATTTCATCAATAACCGTAAGAGAAAAACCAATACCGGCGCCAATGATGGCATACTCCTTGCTAACTATACTACCGGCCATACTACCTAAAAAAGTAGTGATGCCTATCCTCATTAAATCCATGTCAGTAATTCTATCTACAAGAGAATCATTTGATTTAGAAAAATTCTGTACTTGAGCATGATACTCCAATGATTGTTCCAAATATTCATGAGCAAAATCTTTATACCGTGAGGATACACTTGTTTCTATAAAAGATGCTCTGTAATCACGGTCGTAGAGCCGGCCAGCACGGACATTCTTATCTATATCGTCACAAATATCGTCCAGTACTAATTTATGGTCTGACATCTTTTATAAAATTACATCAATTATTTATAAATTTTTCTCAAGAATCATCCAAAATAATTTTCTTTCTTAACGGTAATCTCACGTGCTCTGGCAGTGCCAAAGTAATCTTCCAGCTGTTCATAGAGCTGTTGAACTTCTTTGCCCACAGACGGCTTTACCGCCTGCAACGCTCTTTCAAAATGCTCCATCGTAACAATGGTTGCTTTCATATCATCGCGCAATGCTGCCATCGC
>JAUYPT010000076.1 GCA_030695685.1 Nanobdellota archaeon
ATGGCCTACAACAGTTACTATTATTTTTCGGAGTGTCATTGTCAAATTCAATTCTACTGTTTATTTTAAATTTAACTCTTTAAAAATGATAAATATCTTTTTAAATGCTCTTCTTATTTGCTATGGAGATGATTACAACAGAACATTCCGGTACGATTACGGCAGAAATGCCTATAGCAGTCCACAAGAAGATGGACGTATTTTATAACCCCATCATGGCTTCAAACCGAAATCTTTCCATTCTTCTCTTGAATTCTGTTTCCAATACAAAGATGAACATTGCCTTGCCTTTAGCAGGTTCCGGCATTCGTGCAATTCGATTCTTACAGGAGCTGCAACAAGGCAAAATAAATCATCTCTTTGTCAATGATATTAAAGACAATTTTCTCACCACTTTTGCTGAAAATATGGACTTAAATCCCAAGATCACTCCTGCAATGAAAAAGAAAGTCACTCTTGGCAATGAAGATGCCTCTTTATTTTTGGTAAATCAGGTTACTAATAATCATAAACCGGATAGATTCTGCGGCTTCTTTGATTATATTGATCTTGATCCATTCGGCAGCCCTAATCCTTTTCTTTCCGCAGCCATTGCCAGAATTTCCCGCAATGGCATTATTGCCGTCACTGCAACTGATACGGCAGCATTAACGGGGACGTATCCTGCAGTAACAAAAAGAAAGTATTGGGCTAGAACAGTACGCAATTATATGATGCATGAAATAGGATTGCGCATCTTAATCAGAAAAATACAATTGCAGGGAGTACAATTTGACCGTGCTTTAATTCCTATTTTGTCGTATCATAAAGATCACTATTTCCGGATCTATTTTAGATGCATAAAAAGTAAAGAAAAAAGTGATCAAGTGCTGAAACAGCACCAATATCTATTATGTAATCCAAAAACATTGGAATTTGAAATAAGCGATTTTAATTTCAAGAAAGGATGTGATTACTTTGGTCCTTTATGGACTGGAAGATTATTTGATCACACATTAATCACAACAATGGCACGGGAAAATCCTTTTCCGGAAGAGCAGAAATGGTTAGATCTGCTGAAGGAAGAAGCGAAAGTGGATCTGCCAGGATTTTATGATCTTCACGTGCTGGCAAAGAAGTATAAGACAGAGCCGCCGCGAATGGAAAAAATCCTTTCAACATTAAATGCCGTGCGGACTCATTTTTCACTGTATGGTATCAAAACAGAAAAGAATATTAAGGATGTTTCTACTGTCCTGCTGTCATGAACGTTGATTGGAAGAAGAAATTAACACCAGAACAGTATCGTGTGCTGCGGGAAAAAGGAACGGAACTGCCGTTCACCGGAAAACTGTTGCACAACAAAGAGAAAGGAGTTTATGTCTGTGCAGGATGCGGGACAGCATTGTTTCCATCTGACACCAAATATGATTCCGGCTGCGGCTGGCCCAGTTTTTATGATTTGCAGCATAAAGAAAATATCGAATTACAAAAAGATATTTCTTTGGGAATGCAGCGGATCGAAGTCTTATGCAAGAAATGCGGCGGGCATTTAGGGCACGTCTTTGATGACGGTCCTCAACCGACGGGAAAAAGATATTGCATTAATTCCTTGTCGCTGGGATTTAAGAAGAAGACCTGAAGATAGAGTTTCTTTCTGCCGGATTTAATCAGTAATTTTATAAAGTAACTATTTTCTCATCAATGAATGGCGGAGATCATCGATTTTGAATTTTTAAAAATGAAGAAAAATTTAGAAGAGATTTTTGATAAGGCAAAAGAGTTATCTGCTGAAGCAAAATTGTCACATCCTTCTAATGTGACTGATATCTCTGATTTATTGTCAATCAAGAAATTATTGCAATTGCCTCCTGAAATATTAATTCCTCTTGTCACAGCTCATAGAGAAGGAAAATCGGCTTTTGATGCTGGAGATTATGAAAAGGCGATTGACCATTTTGGCACTTTAATACAATCAGCGCATTTAGAACCAGACCCTGGAATTTATTTCCATCTTGCCTTTTCCTTGTCGAAAAGAGAAAGAACAAAAGAAGCTATTTCTATTTGTCAAGAAGCAATTACTATGATGCCGCAGAAAGCTAATTTTTATGTTATTTTAAGCAACTGTTATACAAAAGAGCTAACTCTCGAAGGCTTTGATAATGCTCTGTATTGTATCACTAAAGGACAAAACTCTGCCAATGAGGATGATGATTATGTTGCGTTGCTAACATTATTGTTAAATCAACGTACGCTTTTGAAATACAGTGTTGCTATTGTTGGAATGGAACATAATTTTGACATTGATGACGGCAGTGTCTTTTCATATGCATTTACTTTAAAAAATGATGTTAAGAGTTATGATGCTAAGGGTGAGATTCCAACGGTTATTTTCGGCAACAAAGAAATAAACACTAAACTGCTCCCAAAAGAGGAGATATTTCCTCCGCTGTTAAAAAACTTGAGATTCCATCTCGCTGAAAAAATGGGAAAACCAGTCTACTTTGCGCCGGAGATTTTGGAAAAAGAAGGTATCAATGAAGAAGATGTTTCGTATAGGAATTTTGAAAAAGAATAAATGGTGGATAGTTTAATTTTTATCCCAGTGCTAAATCCATCTTGGCAACTTCTGCGCTCTGAACATGCTTAATCTGTTTCATTTCATCAGCAATCTTTTCAAAATCAGCGCCTTCTACCTGATACATTGCCAAGACTAATACTGCTTTTAAGCCAAAAGCAATAGGCTCTTCTTTTACCTGCATTGCACCAATAGCACCATTTACTTTGGCGATGTCGGCAGCCTTTTCTTTGATCTGCTCTAAATCAACGTCCGGTGATTCCGGCATTAATTTAAATGTAATCACTGCTTTTGCCATCTTTTAATTTGGTCCTTTAAAACCACATTCTGGACAAGAATACTGGATCGCATTGCTTCGGCAATTACTGCAGCGGACAATCTCCCTGTTTTCACATTTGGGACATTTAAAAATGACGCGGCCTTTGTCATTAACTATTTTCTTTTTACATGAAATGCATGCTTTTTCTTCCATAGCCGTAGTGTTCCGACAGCTCCTTTATAAATTTTTTTGAATTAAATGGCATTCACACTAATTTTTTCTCCTTCCACTTTGAATTTTAGGGGCAGGAATTTTTCCACAACATAAATATTTGTGTGAAGGTGATCAGTTACTTCTTTGGCGATGATTGTTGAACCAGGCAGTAAGCCCATGAAAATAATCAGCTGATCTGCCAGATGCTTATCCACGACCATTCCGGAATCAATTTCCTGTAGTAATACAGCCGCTGCTTCCTGTCCGATTTCTTCTGATGTTTTGTTTTTTTCTACTAAGGCATCAGCACCGATTATGATTGGATTATAGTCATCAATCTCTCCATTGTTGCTGAAGACAGTCCACAATACAATTTCACCACCGGTGCTAAGACTTTTGGCATAATGCACTTGTATCGTTATAGGAACAGCATATTTTTTTAATTTAGTTTCTGCAGCTTTACTGATTCGCTCCCCTACTTCTTTCTGTTCCAGGTCAGACGAAGCATTGACCATTCCCCGTATCTGTTCTAAATCTCCTTGTTTCAGGAGCTTTAGAGATGGTGTTGTGG
>JAUYPT010000080.1 GCA_030695685.1 Nanobdellota archaeon
TAGCGTTTGATAGTTATCATGCCACTGGTGTTGGAGCAGTGTTCAATTTTTTTGGTTTTGTGATTCTGTATTTTGATATTATTGTGGCGTTATTGGCAGTTCCTTTTGTTTTTATGCTTGTTTTTCAAGAAGAAGATGAAAAAGAGGAGAATAATCCTGCTTCATTACCTGAACATCCACAACCTTTTTATACCGAACCTTCTGTGGAGAAAAACGATGAGCAGCCACGTTGAAAATGTAATGCATAATGGCCGGATTTTAGCGATCATCATTCGTTCTCAGGCTATCACTGAGTTAGAAAAATCAGGGAAAAATATGCTCTTTGCCACGCCGAATGAATTTCCATTTCAGGTTGGCATCCATCATCGGAAAAAAAATGAGACTATCGCAGCCCATTTTCATCTTCCATTTACAGAATTAACCAATTTTCCCGTACAGGAATTTTTTCATGTTATAAGCGGACGAGTCAAAATTGATTTATATGATGATTCTCATGCTGATGCCAAAGTTTCGGAAGTTATCGTTGCTGCAGGAGACAGCATTATTTTAAATACCGGGCATGGGTTTACCTTTCTGGATGATGCTAAAATGGTTGAGTTAAAACAAGGGCCGTATCGGGGAAAAGAACAGGAGAAGAGGTTTGTGCAATGATTCCCGTCTGCGAGCCAACTCTGAAAGGTAATGAACTTAATTATATTACAGAAGCAGTGAAATCAGGATGGATTTCTTCCAGCGGGAAATATATTCAGAAATTTGAACAGGAATTTAGTGCCTATTGCAACACCAGTTATGGCGTAAGCTGTTCTAACGGAACAAAGGCATTGCATTTAGCTATTGAAGCCTTGGGGATAGGAAAAGGCGATGAGGTGATTATTCCGACATTTACGATGATCGCCTCCTGCAATGCTGTCATTTATGCCGGTGCTAAGCCCGTTTTAGTTGATTCAGAATTAGATACTTGGAATATTGATGCGGAGAAAATTGAAGAAAAAATAACACCGCAGACAAAGGCAATCATGGTTGTCCATACGTATGGCCATCCGGTAGACATGGATAAAATTCGAATAATTGCTGACAAGCATGGTTTGTATATTATCGAAGATGCTGCCGAAGCTCATGGTGCCGAGTACAAAGGTAAAAAAACTGGTTCCTTATCGGACATCGGCTGTTTTAGTTTTTATGCCAATAAGATTATTACGACAGGGGAAGGCGGCATGGTTGTCACCAGCAATGAGAAGTGGGCTGAGAAAGCGAAGTCATTGCGCAACCATTACTTTGGCCATCCCCGGTTTTTACACTCGGAGTTAGGATATAACTATCGCTTGACAAATATGCAGGCAGCGATTGGGCTGGCGCAGCTGGAAAAGATTGAACAATTAGTCAATGCCAGACGGCAGAACGCTTTTACCTATAATCAATTTCTGAAAAATGTTCCAGGAATGACGTTGCCGCCGGCAAAAGAATGGGCTAAGAATGTGTACTGGATGTATGGCCTTTTAGTCAATCCTGATTTTGGTATTTCGATGCCGCTAGTGAGAGAAAAGCTGGAAGCGAAAGGCATTGAAACGCGAACATTTTTTATTGGCATGCATCAGCAGCCGGCATACAGAAAAAATGACCAGCGTTTTCCATCATTACATAGCTCTTATCCGGTAGCAGATGAATTAACGCAGAAAGGTTTTTATCTGCCCTCGTCCAGCCATTTGACTAAAGAGCAGATAATTTTTATCACTGATACTATTAAAGAGATATACCATGAAAACAAACAATAAGACAAAAGATACTTCTTCTTCTGCTGTTTCTGTCATCCTGCCGTCGTATAATGAAAGTAATAATATTACCGAAGCCATTACTCGGATTGCAGCAAGTGTAGGCGATCAATTAAAAGAAATTATTGTCGTTGATGATAACAGCCCTGATCAAACCTGGAAAGTGGTTGAAGATTTACAGCTGCCGTATGTTACAGTGATGAGAAGGATGACAGAGAAAGGATTATCTTCTGCACTAGACGATGGAATTCGAAGCGCGTCAGGAGATAAAATTGTTTGGCTTGATTGTGATTTAGGCTTATCACCGGAAGAAATACCAGCACTCATTGCAAAGCTAGATCAGTACGATGTTGCGATTGCCTCCCGGTACGTGAAAGGAGGAAAAGATCCCCGCCCTCCATTGCGGGTTTTTCTGAGTGTCATGATTAACTTTTTTGCCGCAGCAGTACTGGGATTTGGAGTACGGGATTACACGTCTGGTTTTTGTGCTACCAAACGGGAAGTCTTTGATACTGTTTCTTTTTCCCGCCATGGTTTTGGTGAATATTTCATTGATTTTGCCTATCGCTGCCAGAAAAATAACTTTACAATAACGGAAGTTCCCTGTGTTTATCGCGTTCGATCCGGCGGCGTTTCCAAATCTGACGGCAATGTTTGGACATTGTTGAAATTAGGGAGAGATTATGGGCTGCGAATACTCTCGCTGCGGTTCAAGGGTTAGACATTAATGGACTACCAAAGATTACAAGAAGATATTTTCAAATACAGTAGATTTCTGTTCGGCGGAGGTATAAGCCTAATTTTAAATATCCTGATTACGTATATCCTTACAGATTCTTTTGATCTCTGGCATATGCTCTCGTTTGCCATTGCTTTGACAATAGAAATACTTTTCCTGTTTATGTATCATTCTTTGTTTACATTTAGGAAAAGAGGAAAGTTTCTGTTGTTTGTGATGGTCATTTTAGGAATAAGTGCCCTCAACTGGTCTTTTGTGTATCTCCTGAGTGTAATATTGCAGCTGCAGTATCTTATTTCTATTGTCATCAGTGCCGGCGTGATTTCTCTTTTAAATTATACTCTGAACAAAAAGATTGTTTTTTGTGCTTAAGATTTTTAAATAATCATCTTCTTTTGGCATTATGTTGCCATTTACCAATCGTGAGCTGGAATTGTCCTCTTTAGTCTTTAATAATAAAAGTGGTGCCATATATGTTTTAGCAGACAGCTTGCAGGAAAAAAACGATCATTTAGGCGAATATTTAGTTGATCCAAACATAGATTTAAATGAGAAAAAGCGCAAAATAAGTTATCGATTATTTCGCATTGACGATTCATACGACACATTTTGTTTGCACAATATTTACCTTAATGATAATCTGTATATGGTCTATTGGCGTAATAATATGTTAGATGATGAAGGAGAACACAGACAGGATGACTGGATTGAATTAACGAGAAATGAAGAATGGAAACTGCCGAGCGGCTTGGTTTATTACGCTTCTTTGGCTGCGCTGCATTATAATCAAAATCATCCTGATAAAAAACAAAAAAATTTGATTGTGCAATGTCGAGAGATGCACGCTCAAGATTTTGAAGAGAGGTGGATGATGACTTCGACAAGAATTATTTATACTCCTCATGGTAAAGATACAATAATTCATGATTATGGTTCTTTGCAGCCACAAGAAATAAACGTTGATTTAATTGGTGAGAGCGGCAAATTCATTCACAAAAATAGTGGGCTGGAAAATGAAATCAAGGCATTATTGGGAACGAATGATTTAGAAGAAGTGGAGCAGGTTTATAAAGCTTTGACTGGAAGAGAACCACGATTATGGCGACTTGATTCCAGGCGAAAAGAAACGCTTGAGCAAGTTTTAGTGCTTGGTATAGGCTTTCTTGATGGCTACTTTGACATCAATGCTAAAGGCTTCTACGTTAATGATGGTGTGATTGCCCGCATGGTAGAAATTGATGAAGAACTTTTTATCTAAAAGATCCTCACATGTTCCACAACCCTTAAAAGTATTACCTTTCTGATTCTCTCAATCCCATGAACGAAGAACAGCAATATGAAACGGAGATAGCAGAGATGCGTTTGGATGAAGAAACGCCGTTTTATAATGAGCAGCGGGCGGAATCGATTTATAAAATTATGAAAGAACAAAACGCGCGCCGTGTTTTAGATGTCGGCTGCGGGTTAGGAAAAGTAACAACGTATTTAGCGCAAAAAGGAATGGACGTTATAGGTATCGATGTCAGCGAACGGCTGATTCAGTTGGCGAAGGAGAAAGCGAAAAAGAATCATGTTGCTATTCACTTTGAAGTTGTAGAGTTAGATAAATTTGATGTCAACGAAAAATTTGATGCCGTTCTGTTTGCGGGAGTTTTGGAGCATATTGAAGAGGAAGAAAAGATGATGCGGGATGCACAGCGATTGCTGAAGGATAATGGCAAGATTGTGATTACGGATATTCCTGCATTTAAATTCCTCTATATGGATAGGGATAGAAGAGTTGGCCATCTACGGCGCTATACTAAAAACAGCATGCGCAAGAAGCTGGAAGCGCAAGGGTATGAGAATATTGACATGCGCTATTATAATTTCCTGATGCTCTTTGGGACGCTCTATTTGCTTGTTTTCAAGAAACAAGAATATCCTTATGCTGCCTTGAATCCGGTGGTCAACAAATGCCTTTACTGGTGGTATAAATATGTAGAAAATAATTTTGTCTTTCCGGTTGGGGATAGAATTATTGCGGTGGCGACGGTGAAAAAAGAGTAGTAGTTATTTGTTTGGATATAATTTATAAAATACTCTCTTTTTACGCACTTCAATGACCACTAAAATCACCGCTCAAGGAATGGAAGCGTTAAAGAAACAAGCATTCGATAATCCTGAAGCCGTTTTAGTCTTAGCCGATGTACTGCAAAGTCAAGGCGATCCCCGCGGTGAATTCTTAGCTTTGAACTATTACTTAGAGCACACTGATGTAACTCCTCAACAAAGAATAGACTATTCCCATCACAGAAAAAAAGTTTATCAACAGTTTTTTCGCATCGAATCTTTAGATAACAGGTTTCGTCTGCAGAATGTCTTTTATAACGGCTGGTTTTATACGGTTGACCAAAGCACAAAATTATTAGATGATGGAGACTCTCATACTCAAGACCGATGGCTTGAATGGTTGAACTCAGATGAGAATGTAAATAAATGGCAATTGCCCAGCGGCCCTTTGTATCATGCTTCTGTAGCTGCGCTGCATTATAATCAAGATATTCACGACAAAAAACAACGGAATTTAGTACAGCAATGCCGTGCAATGCACGTGGAAGATTTTAAAAAATACTGGATGATGACCAGTACAAGAATCCAGTACAATCCGCAAGGGTTAGATACAATCATTGATGATTATGGTTCTTCGCAGCCGAGAGAAATAAAGATGAATTTTGTTGGCCCTGATAAATATGTTCGCAAAGATTCTGGCTTGGAGCAGGAAATAGACGCTTTATTAGGAACGAGTGATCTGGAAGAAGTGGAACAGGTTTATAATGGTTTGACAGATAAGAACCCTTATTTATGGAGACTGAACGACAAGCCCAATGAGGAAACCCATCGGGCTTTTGTGCTTGGCGGCGGCATCGGCGGCAACTTCATCGTCAGTGCGGTCGGCAGCGGTAGGCCTTCTCGCGGGTGGTCAGTAAAAAGTAAGCAAGCGTAAACGCTTGCACGTCACTGCCCGCAGGGCGCGCCTGATTTTTAAACTAAACTAATACTCTACCATCACATTCGCCGCGCTTCGTTCAAAGTAGCCAACGATAGGAATATTTGAATCAATTAATAATAGCCTTTCTCGAAAGGCATCGACTTCATCTTGTGGTAAACCACGCGGAAGATATTGCCTTCCGGGAAATTGTCCAATCACCGGCCATAACTCTTCCCAGTCTATTCTTCGGGCATCATAGGGAATTTTTTTGAATTCGTCAAGGGAAGTAAGATTATATTTATCTTTCACTTTTTGAGCAATGGCATCCCAGAAGTGATTATACGTATCTGCTGGCTTGCAGCTGCCGCAGTTGATAAATCCCACATCAACCAGTTTTTCCAATCCTTGATCACCAACTGCAATGATAAGTTCATTCTGTTGATATGGTCCGAATCTGCCGGAAGGGCAGTCAATAAATCCGAGAATACCAGTACCAAGACGTGCAGACCACAATTCTTCTCTTCCTGCACCTTTCGCTGCCTGATGAAGCTTCAGCGATCGAAATTGTCCATTGATAAATGTAGAATACGATAGTTGAGAAATCTCACGTATTTCCTGAGATGATCTGTTGGCAGGATTGTGTTGTCGCTCCATTGAATTTTAATGTAAAATCATCATTTATTAAGATTATGGCGCTGCGCAATTTAATAGTTACAATTTATAAAATACTCCATAATTAACCACTTATGTGTGGTATAATTGGTATCTTTAATGCTACAAGTGCGCAAGTGCAGGTTGCTACAGCTTTGGCCCTTTTGGAAAACAGGGGTAAGGATGGCTCTCATTCCATTATAATTAACGATTCTTCTGCTGTCGGCCATACGCTTCATGCTGTTGTTGACAACGTCCCGCAGCCGCTGAAAAGAAAAGGAATTCTGACAGCGAATTGTGAAATTTATAACTGGAAGGAATTATCTGCGAAATATAATTTTACGTCTCGTAATGATGCTGAATTCTTGGTACAGTTTCTGGATGCTTTTGGAATCGAAAAAATAGAAGAATTAGATGGTGTCTTTGCTTTTGGGTATAGTAAAGATGATCATGTTACAATAGTGCGTGACATCATTGGTGAGAAGCCGCTGTGGTTTTCTCATACTGCTGATGGTTTTGCCTTCGCCTCCGAAAAAAAGGTTCTCCAAAAATTAGGATACACTATTATTCAAGAACTTAACCCGCGGCAGATTTTATGTTATGATCTTACCACCAAAACAATCTCTTTCACACAGCGCAATTTTTTTAGCTATCTTCCGGAACACCAGCAAACAAAAGAAGAAATGACAGAAAAAACAAAACTATTGTTACAGCAGGCAATTGCCAAACGAATACCTTCTCAAAAATTTGGTCTGTTATTCTCTGGCGGCATTGACTCTACTTTTGTAGCTCATTATTTGAAAAAACAAGGATATGATTTTACCTGCTATACAGCAGTACTGGATACGGAAGGTAAAGAAGAGGCGCCTGACTTTATCGCAGCGCAAAAAGTAGCCCAGGAATTAAATTTAAACCTAAAAGTAAAGAAAATAAAGCAGACAGAAATTCCACCATTATTACACCAAATTGTCCCTCTCATTGAAGATTCTAATGTTGTTAAAGTAGGTGTCGCTTTGCCTTTCTTTAGCGCCTGCGAACTGGCAAAAGAAGATGGCTGTAAAGTTATTTTTTCAGGATTAGGAAGCGAGGAAATTTTTGCAGGATATCAGCGGCATCAGCATGCTGCCAATATTAATCAGGAATGTCTTTTTGGCCTGTTAAAAATGTATGAACGGGATTTATACCGGGATGATGTCATTACAATGGCTCATCAACTGGAACTTCGCCTTCCTTTTTTAGATCGTACTTTGGTAGACTATGCTTTACAAATTCCTTCCGAATTTAAAATCAGGGATGAAATAACAAAATTACTGCTTCGGGAAATTGCTGTTGCGGAAGGAATTCCACACGAACATGCCTTTCGCAAGAAGATGGCTGCCCAATATGGTTCGCGATGCGATTATGCTCTCGGAAAATTGGCAAAAAAATTGGGATTTCCTTCCAAATCAGCGTATCTGAAAACGTTTTATCCTCAGTCTAATCTTAAACTTGCCGTTCTGTTTTCTGCCGGGAAAGATTCACTTCATGCTGCACAGATCATGCAGCAGCAAAATTATGAATTAGCGTGTTTAGTGCATCTGCAGTCTGCCAATAAGGATTCATACATGTTCCAGACTGCGGGGACGGAATTAGTAGAGCTGCAGGCAGCAGCAATGCGTTTGCCGATTATCATTCAGAAAACCAGCGGAGAGAAAGAAAAAGAACTAGAGGATTTGGAATTAGCATTACTCCTTGCCAAGGAAAAATATCAGATTGACGGCATCGTCAGCGGCGCTCTGTTTTCAACCTATCAAAGGGACAGGATTGAAAAAATAGGTGATAAACTAGGGTTAAAACTCTTTGCTCCGTTGTGGCATAAGCCGCAGGAGCAGCAGATGAAGGAATTACTAGAAAAAGGGTTTCAGTTTGTGTTTACTGCAGTTGCTGCAGAAGGATTAGACCCTTCCTGGCTGAACAAACTGATTACGGCAGAAGAATTGGAAAAATTACGAACCTTAAGCCAAACAGTACAGTTTAATATCGCCGGGGAAGGCGGTGAAACAGAATCAGTAGTCTTAGATTGCCCGCTTTTTTTCCAGAAAATTGTTCTTCAGGATGTTGACATCAAGGAAGAGAATAAAAACACTGCCAGATTGATTATCCATAAAGCAGTACTAGTGGAGAAATAAGCCATGAAAACAGTGATGTGTTTCGGAACATTTGATCTTTTGCATTTAGGTCATATTGATTATTTTCAGCAGGCAAAAAAATATGGTGATTATTTAATTGTCGTTATTGCGAGGGATAAGACCAAAGAAAAACAGCGCAAAGCAAGTGTCTTTTCTGAACAAGAGCGCCTGACACTGATTCAAAACTTAAAAATAGTGGATAAAGTAGTGCTTGGAAATGTTGATGACCATTATGCTGTTATTGAAGAATACCTACCTAATATTCTTTGTTTGGGATATGATCATCCGGTTGATGAGGGCGTATTATTGCAGCAGTTGAACCAGAGAGGATTACATCTTGACATTAAAAGAATGAAGCCCTATAAATCTGAAAACCATAAAAGCTCGAAAATGAAAGAAATTATTCTAAACTCATCATCTTGACATCGTAACATTTAAATAAAATTACAATTCTTGTAGAATGATGGCTATTACAAAATTTATCACTTCATCTGCGCTTTTAATAGCTTTGTTTCTGGCGTTAGTCTCTCTTGGCTGTTCTCCGCCGCCAATGAAAGTTATAGAAGCTCCTGTACCAGAGCCATTGCCTCTAGTGGAAGAAAACACTGCACCAGAAATGGTTGTTGAGGAGGCAGGCGTGATGGTAGAATCACAGACACATACTGTTGAAATAAAAAATGATGGCTTCCAGCCACAATCAGTAACTATTACTGTAGGAGATACCGTATCCTTTGTCAATAAAAATACAGTTTCCCACTGGCCGGCGTCAGCTGTACATCCTACTCATACAGCGTATCCTGGTTCTGACATTACAAAATGTTCAACTTCAGAAAAAGAGATGATTTTTGATGCCTGCGCTCCTCTAAAAGCGGAAGATAGCTGGAGTTTTATATTTACGGAAAAAGGTTCCTGGAAATACCATGATCATTTAAACCCGCGGTTTACAGGAACGATTATTGTGGAATAAACATGAAACATAATACTCCTTCATTAGTTTCTTTTTTTCTCCGTGTTGGACTAGCTGTCGTTTTTTTATATGCGGCTATTTCATCGCTTCTTAATCCGCTGTCGTGGGTTGGTTTTTTTCCATCCTGGCTGCGAGCTATTATCCCTGATACCATCCTGCTCTATCTTTTTTCCGGGTATGAAATTATTCTTTCCCTATGGTTATTCTCTTCCTGGAGAATAGTGTATGCTGCCCTTCTTTCGATTGCAACTCTTGTGGGTATTATTATTACGAACCTTGGCGCTTTGGACATTATTTTTAGAGATGTGGCAATCTTGTTTATGGCCGTATCATTAGCAGTCCTTCATTGGGAAAAGAAGTAACGAGATCCACAATGCCGGAGATACATTTTATTGTTTCATTGTTGGTTTTGGCTGTCATTGGTATTCTTATTTCTGGTTATCTGATGATGAAACATCGGCAGGCGAAACCACTAGTTTGTCCTTTGGATCACGATTGCAGCACAGTTACGGAAAGCAAATGGTCTCACCTTTTGTATCTGCGTAATGAAACGCTGGGATTACTATTCTACCTTTCCTTAATCATGGGAACTTTTGTTTCTTTAATGTATTCTCCTCTTGCTGCAACAATATATTTTCTTTTTTTCCTTGTTTGTGCACTTGTGATCATGGTTTCTTCCTTTTTAGTGTATGTCCAGGCTAAAATTATCAAAGATTATTGTTTTTATTGTTTAATCTCTACTGTGATCAATTTACTCTTATTTTTGAATAGTGTAGTGCTGGCATTTTGACGGCAACATTTTTAATCCACAATCTTTAAATATCCACTCTTCACTTCAGAGATCGATGAGAATAGTATCTCGTATTTTAGTGGTAGTTTTAGTAACCGTTCTTCTTGTACTTACAGGCTGTTCCAAAAATTCTGCACAAGATGATGCTTTTGCCACCTGTCTCACGGAAAAAGGAGTTACCATGTATGGCGCCTACTGGTGTCCTCATTGCCAAGAACAGAAGAAAATGTTTGGCGGCAGTTGGGATAAGGTTGAGTATATCGAATGTTCTTTGCCTAATAGAGCCGGAGAAACTGCTATCTGTAATCAAGCAGGCATCACATCATATCCTACCTGGCAGTTTGCCGATGGCACGCGCAAGAGTGGTACTCTTTCATTAGAAGACTTAAGTTTCTTTAGCGGCTGTGCCTTAAAAGAATAATTGTAGTTATGAACGCTTGTTTCGCTTCATGATGAACTTAAAAACAATCGGTGAAACAATGTTAATAAATAACGACATCATGACAATAGAGGTAAATATCTGTGGTGTTATCACTCCTGCTTTTAAAGCGATGGTGGATATAACCAGCTCAACATCTCCCTTTTGATTTAGCCCCCATCCTAATGTTAATCCTTCTCTTAATGTTCCTCCAGTTAATAGCGTTGCCAATGTTGTGCTTCCGACAATACCGCCCATGGCAATAAGGATAAAAACGAGAATTAAGCCAATATTTCCACCAATGAGATCAATATTCGTATTTAATCCGACCCAGACAAAAAATAAAGGAATCAGGAATCCAAAAGCAATGATGTGGGTTGAACGGGCAATATCATGTTCTTCCCAATCTGGAATATCATCATCTTTGAAGATCGTTTGCCGTACAATTATACCGGCGATCATCGATCCGATCAGCAATCCTAATCCTAAGACATGGGATAATGTTGCTATTAAAAGAACGATGATCATCGAAGACGTGAACCGTGCTGTACTTGATTTTTCCCGGTCA
>JAUYPT010000088.1 GCA_030695685.1 Nanobdellota archaeon
GCAGATCTTGCCGCCGAGAATGTTATCCGCGAGAAAGGTGATAAAAAAAGTTATACTGTCGCTGCCGGGATTACTCCCAGCGGCACTGTTCACATCGGCAATTTTCGGGAGATTATTACCGTTGATCTTGTCAAAAGAGCATTAGAAAAAAAGGGAAAAAAAGTGAGGTTTATTTATTCCTGGGATAATTATGATGTCTTTCGGAAAGTGCCGTTAAATATGCCCCAGCAGGATATCTTGCAGCAATTTCTGCGCAAGCCGATCGTGGATACGCCAGATACCTTTGGCTGCCATCACAGTTATGCAGAGCATAACCAGGCAGCAGTGGAGCGGGACGTTCCCAAAGTCGGCATTTTTCCGGAATTTCTGTATCAGGCAGATAAATACCGCCGTGGCGAATATGTTGCCGGCATTAAAAAAGCATTGGAGCATACGGAAACGATCAAAAAAATCCTCAATCAGTATCGTGAGGAACCAGTAGAAGAAAACTGGCTGCCGATTACGCTCTTTTGTGAAAAATGCGGCAAGGATACGTTAACAGAACTAAAATGGATTGAAGGCTATCAGATTAAGTATAAGTGCGAGTGCGGCCATACTGAAGCTTTTGACTTTCGAAAAAAAACCATCGTGAAATTAAAATGGCGGGTAGACTGGCCGATGCGCTGGAATTATGAGCAAGTTGATTTTGAGCCCGGCGGCAAGGATCATTCTACTGTTGGGGGAAGTTATGATACCGGCAAACAGATTGTGAAAGACGTCTACAATTTTGAAGCTCCTACCTATGTGCGGTATGATTTTATCAGCATTAAAGGCGGCGCGGGAAAAATGTCCAGTTCCAGTGGTGAGGTCGTTGATCTCGGCGATGTGTTGCAGATTTATGAGCCAGAACTTGTGCGTTGGTTATTCTCTGGAACCAGACCAAATAAAGAATTTAGCATTTCCTTTGATCTTGATGTGCTTAAAATTTACGAAGATTTTGATAAGTGCGAGCGGATTTATTTCGGCGTGGAAAAAGTGAATGATAAAGAAACGGAAAAGCAAAAAGTTGCCTACAAATTAAGTTCTATCGGCGAAATTCCAACAACCATGCCCTACCAGCCTGGATTCCGCCATTTGACCACAGTTTTACAAATCCATAATCTTGATGTCGAGAAAGTGATTGGTTTTTTTGAACAGGAATTGAAAAACGAGCATGACCGGAAACGAGTACGAGTTCGGGCGGAATGCGCGAAAAACTGGCTGCAATTGTATGCGCCGGAGGAATTTACATTTGCAGTGCAGGAAAAATCAGTACATCCAGTTACTGAATCCCAACGCAAAATGCTCCATGCCTTAGCGGAAAAATTAGAAGAAAGAGAATGGACGGATGTTGACCTGCATGAGGAAATATATATCTTGTGCAAAAATTATGACCTAGAACCGAAAGACTTTTTTACTTTGGCCTATCGGGTGCTGATCAATAAAGACAAAGGGCCTCGGCTGGCATCATTTATCCTGGAGATAGGCAGGAAAAAAGTGGCTTCTTTATTACAAAAAGTGTAAGGAGGAGAAGATGACAAAAACAATAGAGATATTAGAACACTCTGTGCTGAGAGGAGTACATAAAGTGATTAGTTCTTTAGAACAAAAGCCGCAGATAAATACTGCAGGCATCATTGAGGAATTGGAATATATTGTCAAGCCCAATAATGTCGATCCTCTGAATGGTATAATAGAACTACCGCCTGTTTACCACGATGTCAGAAACTATTACGACCAGGCAAAGACGGCATTAGAAAAGGGCGAAACATTTCATAACCAAATTAATGCGATGCAGTTTTTAAACGGCATTAAGCAGAAATATTCTTAATTTTTTTGATTTTAATTTTTACAATAACGGGTTCTTGTTCTTAATGTTGTTTATAATAATCCACAAGAATATCATTCAATCTTTTATGGTCTGCTGTATTTGGAATATTATAACTATTTTTCCAAGTAGATTTATCAAGAAGAACTTTTCCAGAAACCATTACTAATTGGCCATCTGAAAAGAGTCTAGTATAAATAGGATCATTACAGGGAACACTCATATATGTTGGAGTTATAATAAATTCATGTTCTCTTCCATTAGATCCCGTTTGAAGTCCAGTATATAAGAAAAACGTTGGCCAATTTACTTCTATAGGCTTACTATAGTTCATCAAATATCTTTCTCCAACTTGTGGTTGTTCAGTTCTTTCCATAGTAAATATAGATAATTTTCATAAATTTCAGCTTTTCACAAAAATAAAAAATGTGGACGGCAGGGTTTTCGAGTAGTTACGCTATTATGCATTGTCGTGGGATTTCCGTAAGGAACATCTCACTTGAATACTATTCGCCTAGTGTAACTGGCGTTCGAACCTGCGTAGGCACTAAGCCAATAGGTATCTTCTCATTAATCTGAGCCTAAGCCTATCCCGTTTGGTCTGAAATCGAAGATTTTGGACTTATGAAAATCCCTGATTTTCAGTTGACCACTCCGGCACGTCCACAGGAACTTCAGTGAATATGGACGCTGAAAGGATATTTCCTTTGTTTGCGTCCACATAATTCTTATTCAGCTTTTTGTTTCATTATTTTTATATCTTTCTGTTGTTCTTCCATAAAGCTTAAAAATTGTCTTTTAATTGCTCTATCAATGATAAAACTTATCACTGTAATATTGTTAATCACTCTTGTTTTTAGTACTGCCTGTACTATTACAGGCGGCACTGTTAAAGATACCGGTGAATGCAGTTCTCTGGAAGGAGCAGCGAAAGATGATTGTTATTCAGAAGCATTGCAGTGCAGTAAAATTGAGAGCAAAATCGTCCGTGATTCCTGCGTCGCCAATTTAGCCAAAGAAAAGCAAGATTTGGAAGTCTGTGACCTTATCCAGTCCTCTTCCACCAAAGGCTATTGCCAGGAGCAGATCGCACTTCTTCGGAATGACCAGACTATCTGTCGTGATATTAAAGATCAGTACTGGGAAGACGAATGCCATTTCCATTTAGGTGTTAAAGACAATGAAGATACGTTTTGTTCATTTATTCACACTCAGGAACGCCGGGAAGGCTGTTTTAACACTATCGCCTTGGCAACGAATAATACTTTATTTTGTGACTTTTTAACTGCGCCGGCAGATGATACTTGCATCTATACAATAGCGCAGAACCTTCAGAATAGTACAACCTGCAACGAAATTTCAGAAAGCCTCGGCCGGGATGTCTGCTGGTCTAAAATTGCCAGATTGCGTAACGACGGAACATTATGCCAGACTATCACCAGCAGTGCAGTGAAAGAAGTTTGTCTCGGTTATTTTCCTGAATTAAAGAAATAATAATAACTATTTTTTAGAATTTGTTTTTTTATTCCACTTATAGCGCCGCAATTTTGCTCTAGCACCATAACCGCAGGAAGCACAGCGCTTCTTCCGAATATGATACGCTCTTTTGCCGCAGCGCCTACAAGGAATGTGCGTTTTCTTGCCGCTTTTCTTTCCATGGCTTGCGGTTCCTTTAGACATTTTTTATTTCCTCTGTAAATTAAATTTATGCTGGAGAAATGATGGTAATGGTATCTCCTCGAATAAAAACATTCCCTAACTTCCGTTTTACATCGCCATTATGATGCTCATCAGCGTCGCTCAGAACAACATTGATATGAATATCAAATGCTTTCAATTTTCCGACGTAACGGTAGCCGTTTTTCAGGTCAACCATGACGGTTTTATTTCGTGCTGCGTTTAAAGTATCTAAAGGTCTTGAATTTTCTTCCATTTTTTGGTACACACCCCACTGTGATTAGTATAAAATAAGAGAGATGATATATAAATGTTTCTGAAATGATTTCAGTTAATGCGCTTGCCGTTTTCATAGACGACCATCTCTCGTTTGCGCAATTCTTCAAAAAATGGTTCCGGCGGGACAACACCTTCTGGTGCAAACGAGCCTTTTTCAGTAATCACTCCTTTTTTAACCATCTGGGCGATAATGCTTGCCGGAAGGCCTGTATCAATATTGCAGCCGGCATCTTCCCATCCTTTAAGTGTCGGCACTTTACACTGCATTAAAATGGTCTTTTTCTTGCTGCCTGCTTTCCCTTCTATCTTGACAAATAAATCTTCTTTTTCAGCATACCCTTGCGGCGGTTTAATATTTTTTAAAATTTCATTTGTAACATCATTTGGTATTATTTTTACGCCATTAACATTAATTTCCTCATAGCTCCCAAAGCCAAGTTCGATCAGTGTATTTATCTTGTCGAAGGAATGAGGGGGAAATTCCGCCAGAAAATGAACTTTCTGTAATCCTTTATCTTTATAATAATGGTAAAAAGTATATGGTTCCGGATGCCGTACATAGAACATCTTCTGTTTCCCGACAAAGGCATCATTATAAGTATCGAGTGAATCTAACGGTATTGATTTGACTATTTTTCCCTGTTCAATATTTGTTGCCGGATCGGTAAACTCTTCAATAATGCTGGGCATGGAAAAGGGAACGACAAATTGTTTAATATTGGAATTCCAGGCATAACCAACATCAATCTTGTGCAACGTATCAAATTTTTCAGCGGCATAGCGGAGCATGATATTGCCAATTCCCGGAACGGACCCGCAGCCGGTGATATGAATTAATCCTTTTGCCTTCAGCGCTTTGTCCAGCTTAAACTGGTCCTTGGTCATTGTACCATCAGATGCACCGAGATCCAACGAATTGACATTAGAACGCAGACACGCCTTAAGGATGTGTAGATTCCAATCGCCTTCAACACAGTTAACAACAACATCAGCTTTTGATTTTGTAATCATCTTTGTCATCTCTGTAACATGAGCAGCATCAAAATAGTGAAACCTTGCTTTTTTGTAGCTTTTAAGGATATAATCTAGTCTTTGCTTATTCCTGCCGCAGAGCAAAACGGTATATCCTTTTTCCAGAAGATCTTTGGAAACAATCTTTCCTTGTAACCCTGTAGCGCCTAAAACAACAAAATCAAACTTCATTTTAGGAGAAGTACTATTTTTGAGTATAAAAAGCTAGCGTTTTTGAGTATGTATTAAATTAAGTCTGCCTGCCTGGCCACAAGGTGAGCGGAACTAAACGATTCGTATACTGAAAGAACGAATTAATCATAAATTAATGGTTTGTTCTTTCATATATAGCTCGCCTACGAGATGAACTAAATAATTACGAAATTATTGCACGCTCGCTATAAGACCTAGTTAGGTTCAAAACCAAACGAGAAAACATCATCTTTGTCAAACAATTACATAGCGTGGTTTTGTGAAGCGAACGGCCCGCAGGCAGACTTAACACGTACATTTTTGAAAAATATCTTATTGCTCTTCCCGGAATGGCGGCAGTTCTGCTCCCGGAAGCTGTTCGTACCATTTCTGGGTGTAGGCAGCTACATCCCAGCCATCGCCAGCAAATTGGTATTTGTTAGTCGGCTTTGGAGGAGTATCTTTAAAGACTTTGACGTTTGTTTCTGGATAGAGATTAAGACGCCGCAATACTGTTTCTAATGACAAGATAACATCTTTATCCGAAAGAATTGCGTAACAATGGTCAGTGATCTCCGTCATCTGGTCTTTCTCTTGTAAATAGATCCTCTTTTCCCTGCTGGTGGTGAAATCTCGTTCATAATAATGCTTTCGTTCCAGCTGCGCCAATTCATCGAACTCTTTATAGGATTCCATAAAACTTGGCCGGAAGTGCCGTTTCTTACGGAAAGTGCAGCGTTTTTTTTCTTCAAAATCAGTTACTGTTCCCTGATGTTTTTCATCCCGCGGGCATTTTTCATGCTTGATACGAGGCAATTCTAATTTCGTGTAAATTTCTTCCAGAGGCCGTTCATGAAATAACTGCTGATAATTATCCGGATTCTGCGCCATCCAGTTTTGAATGAAAGAAACTATTCCCTGCACAGACATTTCGTATACAGTTGTTGTCTTGGAGCCCCAACGGCAGCTGTCCAGACAGGCGCCGAGCGGTATTCCTGCCATCTTTCCAGATTGTAAAAGATAATCTGTTTGTTCCTCGACTGAACGACTATCTCTTTCCAGAAGAGGTTTTTTTCCTTCAAAATGTCGGATTAAGTCGTAGGGAATTGGCATCAATAATCCAGATCAGGAAGTGTTTATATTAATTGTGGAAAACTACTGTTTCTTTTAGTCTATAATCCACAGAAAGGATTATAAAGAAAACTATGGTTTAGGGAATAATGATTAATTTTCCACAATTGCGCACAGGAATCCAGGATTATGATAACGAGCGGGAACGCTTAATCAAGAAAAGCAGAGATGTTTTGAAGTTAAGCAAACAAATCATTTACGCTGTGCATCGTGATGAGTTGAAACAGGCTGCCCTTCTCATAAAACAGATTGAAAAAGAACGCAAGGAATTAGATACCATCGCACGGCACAGCCATAAGATGGTCTATGAAGGCAGTTATAAAGTTGCCATCCAGGAATATGTGGAAGCAGTTCTGTATTACCATTTTATTAAAACCGGAGAATTGATTGATCTTCCTGCAATTGCAGAACAATTTATCTTAGGATTAGCCGATTTGCCAGGTGAATTAGTGCGCAAAGCTGTTTTTCTGGCCGGGAAAGGCGAATTTGACAAAGTGGTCATGATTAAGGATCAGGTTGATTTGATTTACGGTGAAATGTTAAAGTTTGATTTCCGTGATAATGAAATCCGGCGTAAAGTCGATGGCATCAAATACGATTTGCGGAAGTTGGAAGACCTTGTTCTTGATTTAAAGTTGAGAAAAAGTAATTAATTCTTACTCCATAAATGGTTGTAAATATTTTGATTTATGGTGGTGCTTTAATTTCTTCATCGCTTTCGCTTCAATCTCCTGGATTCTTCTCTTGCTAACGTTCAATTCTTGTCCTATCTCCCTTTGTGACCTATCATTATCATCGCCAATGCCGAAACGCATCCGCAACACTAACTCTTCCTGTGGCGCTAATGTCGCTAATACTTTTTGTACTTTTTCTTCTAATTCTCCTTGCTGTGCTTCTTGTTCCGTGTTTGCATTCTCATCAGGGATAGAATTGTGGATTGTAATATACTTATTCGTCATCCCAAAATAAATAGTCTGGGCAGCGGAAGTATCTTTTTCTAATTTTTTCATAATATCTTCTACTAACTCCTTTTCTGTAGCATCAACAGTAAACAATATTTGATGCGAAATTTTGTCTTGAATTTCTATCGGCAGCGGAATCATTCCCCTATTTCTTTTAGCATACCACAGCATGGCGGGAGCAGTTGTAAATGTTATAAATGTGCTTAATGCTCCTTTTGCAGGATCATAATTATGAAGTGATTGCAGTGTTTTTAAGGCAGCAGCGTCGACTAAATCATCAACAGAAATTCTTCCTTGGAATCTTTGGAGGGATATTTTGTTTCCTAACACTGCCAATGGCTTTCCAGTGAGAAGCCGTCCGGCAATCTTATATAAATAAGGGAAGATGCCAGTAACAATTTTATCGGCTAATTCTTTCTGATATGAAGAGCGGTTATCAATGACAGAAATGGCATCATCTTTTTCGATATATTTTACTTCTGTTCCATATCCTTTCTGCACTTCGGCATGATACTCTTTGGCGTACTCGTTCAGTTTTTCCCAGCTAGAGAAATTTTGTTTTATTTTACTCTTCATCTTCCTTCTTTCGTACTCTTCCAGTCAAGGCATTGTATCCTAATCCAATGAGTGCTGCTGCAAAAGCAGTTCCGCCAAGAACGTACACTTTGCCGCTGTGGTTATATCCAGTATTGCTTTCCCATGTTCCGCTAAATCTTTCTGCTACGGTTGGTTGTCTCGGATCAGCATAGGAATAAGGAGAATGAAATAAATCTCTAATCTCATATTCTGGTTTACAATTTGGATTGGTTAAAAGAGCGACTAATCCTACCGTTCCGATAACGGCTCCTAAAGAGCTTTGTTTTGTCAGCTTCATGTTATTTTTCCTCTCGTAAGACATACACTTCAAATAGAGACTTCAGTACATCGTTAATAATAACAATTTTTCGTCTCGCTCTTATCGCATCGATGGATTCATAACCAGGATGTCCCTGCGTAAAATACCTTTCAACAGCAGGGATGACATATTCACTCCCTATAATAGTTTCTATAGGATCCCATACTTCCAGAGGTGTATCCAATTCTTTGCCATGTTCTTCAAAAACACACTGACCGTCAGTTGTTTTTATCCAGAGATTATCAGTTCTAATATTTCCTAATCTGCATTCTACCATAAATCTCGGCTTATGCCGATAGCTCATGCCTTCAATCTTCAAAACTCTTCCTTCTATGTTTGTCATTGTAAATGTCTCCTATAATCTTTAGTCATTTTATTTTTCCTCTCGTGCTTTTATTCTGGCATTATCAACATATCCTATCGGTGTCCAAAATTCTTTCAGCAGTGTCGCATCAATGATACTTCTTCCTTTATTTTCGTATTTAATGCCTTGTTTTTGAAATTCTTCCAATGCTCTTTGCACCGGCTGTGCCGCATACCGTAATTCACTTACTAAGTGAGGGCTTAAATTTCCTTCAGAGTCAAAATTATATCTATTCTGCTCGATGAAGTGCAGCGGATAAGAATAGTCGAGCGTTACATCGTTAAGAAGTTCAATTTTTTTTCTTAAAGTGCTAGGATCCTGAGGCAGTCCTAATTTTTTATCAGCTAGAACAGTGATTCCGTACTGGAATAATTTTAACTGATAGTTTTGTAATTGGGAAGTATCCTTCGATTCTTGGTAAATATCATTAAATTTATGTTCTATTCCTAATTCCTTTTGTGTTTCTGGAGAATTCTTTAAATCCTCAAAAATAACTTGTTGATAAAACTGAGCGATTGATTCCATTGTTGCGGTCGTTAATACAGAATCTTTGGTTAAGAAATAAGGAAGCCCATCGCTTTTGGTGATAATTTGATTTAAGGCATGACCCATACCTTCATGGCCGTATAATGTGATTAAATCTTTTTCCTTTATTTGTAAACTGCCGTCTTCCGTCGTGAAGCAAATTGCCGGTATGCCGATTGCCAGTATATTTGTTAAAGGATGGAAATAAGATCTCCCTTCTGTTGTTGGGACTGCATCAATATCTCGTAAAAATTCTCCAACTTGCGTTAAATCTTGGATTAACTTGCCAAGCTTTCGGTGGTATTTCTGAATATGGATAGCTGCGAATTCCTCTGCTTGTCTTTTCACACTAGGGATATCAACAGGCAATCCTAATTCATAATTTTGAACATCCTTTGTCCTGTACAGCCTCTCGATGGACTGACGAGTTTTTTCTCTATTCTCAAGAAGCCAAACTCTTAAGCCATTAATATCAGATTGAGGAATTCCATACATGGTAATAACAGTGTCAAAATCGTACAGTTTGGGATTAATTCTTTGCTCTAAATTAAGCACTTCTCCATGTAACCTTCTTTTCAATTCTGACGTCATAAGCTGTTCATGATTTTCTGGCTCCTCAACGTCCTGGAGAGAATCAGCAAGCTCTTTCATTTCTGACGTAAGCGTTTCGGCTTCCTGGTAAGGGAAAACTCCATATTTACTGCCGAATTTTCCAATTCGCTCGAGCTTTTTTAGTACGATTTCACTTTTTATAATGCTCTTGTCCATAAGAGTTAAAATAGAGCTTTTATTTATAAACATTTCCAAAATAACCACTATTAAGTAATTAAAACAAAAGGTTTATAAAGAGCCTCTTTCCCCTTAATACTATGAAAATCTTAGCTTTAAGCGATATTCACGGTGATCGGAACTTTATCAAACGGATGGCCATTCTTGGTGAAAAGGAAAAAGTAGATTTAGTCATCCTTGCCGGTGATTTAGTGGACCATCATGGAAATGTCGATGGCTTAATCGGTCCGTTTAAAGAGAAAGGATTAGACATTGCCGTTCTGCCGGGAAATCATGAAGGCTTAGCGGAAATCGGCTTTATGGTTGAAAAGTATGGTGTTACAAACCTTCACGGCTATGTCCTGCAGAAAGGTGATATAGGTATTTTTGGCTGCGGGTACGCTGATATTGGCATCCATCAGTTGAATGAAGACGAATTCTTCCAGACACTGGAAAAAGCCCATGGCACTCTTAAAAATGTCAAAAAGAAAATTATGGTCACTCATGTCCAACCGAGTGATAGTATACTTGGATTAGGAATGTTTCCCGGAAGTTCTGGTGTACGGAAAGCAATTGAGTTGTTTACCCCTGATATTCATATCTGCGGGCACATTCATGAAACGCATGGCATTGAAGAGATGATTGGCACTACGAAAGTAATCAATGTTGGGAAGACCGGTAAAATTATTGAAGTTTAATTTGCTGATTCGAAACTTATTTAAGTTCTTACTTTTTTAATTAAAGATATGATTACTGATTGTCCAGAGTGCCATAAGCCGCTGCACGAAGGCCAGCATAAATATGCTGACGGGCTATTTTTAGTTAAGTACTGTAAAAAATGCGGCTTCCGTAAGGAAATGCCATTACAGGATTAAGCGGATTGGTATGATCTTCGAAGGTTTTTGACGACATCTTTTCCATCGCTTCTGATTCTTCTATAAAGCGCTTCGATACTTGCTAAACTTTCCTCAACCTCATCAATTTGCCCTTCTGCTGGCGTAAGCGCTGTCATCTCTCTTTTGGTCGAGCTGGCAGCAACTTGAAACATCTGAATTTGGTCGTAGGCAATTTTAGATACAGCACTTAATTTTTTTAATTTAACCATAACTCCTCCTAACAATTCAATATCGACTTTCTCTGCAACTAAATATTTCATCTTTCCACCTCATGATTATAATCTTTTATTCCTTAAAATTTTATTCATTAAATAGTTAATGGTTTTATACGACTTCATAATATTCAATCCCACAACTTACATCCCCATACCCTTCGGCATTTTACCACTAAATTTTTTCATCATTTTATTGATGTCTTTCTCTCCTTTAAACATTTTCATCATTTTCTTGGACTGGCGGTACTGTTTTAATAATTCCCGCACTTCTGTTATTTTCAATCCGCAACCAGCGGCAATCCGGTCGATTCTCTCGGCAGAGACAAGATCGGGATTTTCCAATTCTTCCCGGGTCATAGAATCCATGGCATAGCGCCATTTCTCTAGTTTTTCTTCCTGTACATCCAGGAGTTCTTTCGGCAGCTGTGCAGAACTCATTCCCGGAATCATTTCGAGTAATTTACCGAATGAACCCATTTTTTTCAATGATTTCATCTGCTGGTATAAATCAATTAAATTAAAATCGCCTTTGAGCATTCTTTCTCCGAGATCTTCGCTTTCTTCTTCGGTCATGACATCCCGTGCTTTTTCCAGCAATGATTCCAAATCGCCCATACCCAGCAATCGCCCGACAAAGCGCTGAGGATGGAATACTTCCAAATCTTCAGTTTTTTCACCAATGCCAATAAATACAATCGGTGCTTTAGTCACAGCACAGGCAGATAAAGCGCCTCCTCCTTTTGCCGTCCCTTCCAGTTTTGTGACAATAACACCGCTGACATGACAAGTGTCGTGAAATGCCTGCGCCTGCTTTTGCGCTGCTTGCCCGATGTCGGCAGCGATTACCAGCAGCCGTTCATCAGCCTCTACAGCTTTATTCAATGAATTTAATTCTGCAATCAAATCCTGGGATAACGCATCTCGTCCTGCAGTATCAATAATGACAACATCATAGTCTTGCAATTTCTTTTCAAAAGCATGGTAAATGACGAGCGGATCTTTCTCCCGTTTAATGCCAAAGAAATCAACGCCTATTTTCTGCGCTAGCTGCTCCAATTGGTCATAGGCAGCAGGGCGCCAGGTATCAGTCTGCATCACGGCTGTTTTGTATCCGCGTTTTTTATAGAAAAAAGCTAATTTTCCTGCGGTCGTCGTTTTCCCGGAACCGAATAATCCCACTAACAGTATTTGCGTCGGTTTTGCACTGATTTT
>JAUYPT010000103.1 GCA_030695685.1 Nanobdellota archaeon
AAGCGTAGGAAGTGTTTTTAACCTTTGTGAATACAAAAACTGTATATGATCGTATTTTGTAATGATTAACGAGTAGCACAATTATGCCAGCTTCCGTTGACCAGCTTCTTTTTGTATTCTTTTATTGGCAATTTCCACATATTCCCGAGAAAGATCATATCCTACAAAATGTCTTCCAGTTTTAAGTGCTGCTATTGCAGTGCTGCCGCTGCCCATAAATGGATCTAAAACCACATCTCCTTTAAATGTATAAAGTTCAATGGCTCTGCGAGGCAATTCGACAGGGAACGGAGCTGGGTGTTTTACTTTCTTAGCAGATTCCGTATTAAATTTCCAGATGCTCTTAGTTAATTCTAAAAACTCATCTCTTGTGATAGTATCTTTTTTTGTCGAATGTTTATTACGACTATACAATTCTTTTGAAAAAATTAAAATATATTCGTGAGAATCCCTTAGCGTAGGATTAGCTGCTGATTGCCAGCTTCCCCAGGCACAAGAACCGCCAACGCTTGAACCTTTATCCCATATAACTTCCCCTCTCATGAGAAAACCTAATTTATCCATTACTTTGATAATCTCTGAGTGAAGAGGAATATATGGTTTGCGGCCGACATTAGCTATGTTTATAGCAACTCTCCCGCCAGGAACCAAAACTCTATGTGTTTCTTTAAACACATTTTCAAGCAATTTTATATATTCATTAAGAGACAAATCTTTATCATATTCCTTGCCAACGTTATATGGTGGTGATGTTACCATTAAATGAACGCTGTTATCTGGCAACTCTTCCATTTTTTCACTTGTTTTACAAAATATTTGGTTAAGATGTTTCTCATTTAATGAATTTTCTACATACTTTACTTTTTTCTCACCATTGCCATTAGAGTACATTTTTTTATTATAAAATTCAGAAGAATCATGATTATAACGACCCTTTGTTCCAAAATTACTTGTTTTTGTTCCGTTCTTTCTAATTGCCATTTTTCTCAATTCTGATTAATTGTAGGAATTTCTCAGCTTTCTTTTCAAAAGTTCCTTCTCTGTTAGAAATTTCAATAATCTGACCTAACTGCTTCTTTGTCCTCATTCCTGAGAAAAATTCTCTATCTTCTTTGAAGAGTGCCTCTAAATGTTTTAGTAACTCTTCGTAATTGTCTATTCTAATAAATCCATCAAATCTTGTCTGCTTAAGTGTCTCCACTTCTCTTGGCTTAGGATTAATTGACCAGAAGCCTTGGATTATTCCACTTTTTCTTAAGTGATCAACTTTCTCATAATAACTTTTTGTTACTGGTGTGTTTCCAAGAATAATAATAGGGATTTTTGCAGAACTGAAACCAGAAACTCTAATATTAATGCTTTTTCCTATGGCTTTAAGCATACTATCAGAACGAAGCATCCCAGGATTCCCTTGATGCGTTGTAAAATCACCCAAGCATTCAAGCTTACCCTCTTTTTTTAATTCCCAATTCCAGACAACAGACATCTTAACTTCAAAAAGCATTACAATGTTTTCTGCCTTCTGAATGACATCTTTAGTCTTACAAATAGCAACATCAGCAGGAGATTGTTTTGTTAAACCAATTTCTTCACAGACAACTCCTTGAATAGCAAAGAGATTATGCTTTTTTGCAAATTGTTGCAGAAAATCAACAGACCACTTTTCAGTGAAGTTTCCAATCAAAGAATTTCTACTTTGAAGTGTTGTTTTTGCCTCTTTGTATCCTTTCGGCCAATAGGCATAATATTTTCCAGCAGGTGTTTTGTAAAATAATTGTTCAGGAGTAGCAAAGTCTTTAGCCTGAGTAAAAAATTCTATCTCCGACTTTTTGTTCCATAACTCCATTTTAACCACTTTTTAAGATTAAGTAATAATCTTTATTTAAATATTGTTCTATTCTATAACTGCTGGCTGGAACGATAGTATTTAAATAAAAGTTTGTTTTTTTAACAGTAAAATGACATTAGTTGATTTAATTGATTCCTTTTTACGGGGCAGAGACGAGTCTGGCAATTTAATTGATTCGATGAATACAAATTCTCATGATGCTCATTCCTCTATACCTTCCTATTCCAGCACATCTCCGGTTGATTTTGGTCATCAGCAGAACTATTCTTTCTTCAATGATGCCGGCTATTGGCTGGGATTTTTTTCCAGAAAAAAGGCAGTTATTGAAGTTGGTAAATTTCTGCTTGGGCAGCACTTTTTAGGCGGTGTTGGAATGGACCTTGATGGTATAGCTGAAGAAATGGAAACTACGGAACATTATTCTTCCCAAAATCTAGTTCAGCAGAGTCATAACAATTACTTATTTGCCGGAAAGATTAATCCTCATTACAATAGACAGTATATAGTTCAAGCCATTGAAAGTGTTCTGGGATTACAGGATTTTGCGAAAGAATGTCTGTTGCTAGAATACACTTCTATTGACCAGATTAGCGGGAGAAAAAAAACTCCCTGCGTTTATTTTTATGTAACAGCTCCTTCCCTAGAACAAGGGATGAATTATGTACGGAAAGATTTAGGATTGGATCATCTTTTTACTGGCTTTAAATTTAAAGAGAATGATCTCAGCGATTTAACTTTTGAATAAATCCTGGCCAGCTTTGATTAATAACGCTCTGAACACTTTTTTCAATACCTTCTTCCGTATTAATAATAACACTTCTCTTTAAAATAATGTTCAGATGCTGATACCGTTTTCGTTGTCCATCTAAATATTCTCTTGATTTGACTTTTCTTTCTTCCCCAACTTTTTCTCTGGCCAGTAATGTCTCCGTTGCTGCATCCAGGATAAATGTTCGATCTGGCGATGGAAATATTTTTAACAGTAATTTTGCCATGATGCTTCGTTCCGCATACGGGTATTGTCCATAAAGATCATAGAAATATCTGTCAGTTACTACAACATTTCCTCGCCGCAGCTGCGGATAAATATGGAAAAGATAACGAAGAAAATAATCACCATAATTATAGATAAAAAGCGCTTCCTGAAATAAATGTAATGTAATGCTTTTATCTTTAATGTTATTATTTCTTTCTGCAACGTTGTTGAAGATTTTTTTATTATGAAATAGTTGCGCTCCTAATTTGGCCAGCGGCGAAAATGGCTTCCAGCCGTAATAATAGTATTTTTGTTGTACTCCCATAAATCGTGTCAAAAGCTGATATTTCTCTGTAATCTGTGTTGCTAATGTCGTTTTGCCGGTGCCATTGACACCAATTAAAGCGATTACTGTTCCTTTTTTTCGGAGATTTATCTTTCTGAAGATTACTATCATTAATTTTGACCACAGATAAAGCGCATCGCTTGGTTTTTGAAGTAATCGTAGAATATAATTGTTCATTATTTTTTTTCTGTCAACGTTTTCATTATTTTTAACTCTATTTAGAATATGCTGCAATCCTTTTTCCCAATAATTGTCTGCAGCACTTTTAGTGATGTAGTTCCAATCAAGTTTATGCTGCAGATATTGCGGCAATAACACTGCTTCTCTCTTGCGGATAGAAAAATTTTCAAATAGGATATGGGCTGTATGGATTAGAATGGAATCTTCTGGCGATGGAACAACAATCCCCGGTGCAATTTCTCGTGCATGATCAAATATTTGCTTTTTACCTAGCGCTTTAACGCCATGCCAGGCAACTTCCCGGTGAAGATGGATTGCTGTTAAAATTCCATTGTTAAATCGAACATACATTTTTTTGAACTTTTCAACATTTTCCCCTAAATAAAGAATAAATCCTTCTTTTTCTAATAATGAAGCAGCCATCTTGTAATCATCATTATCTTTACATAAAAGATCCAGATTTTTATTTTCACCATCAAAAATATGCTCGCATTTAAAGAGATTGTAAGTTATATTATGGTCATAAAATAAAGAAATGACGGTGTGTAGTTCTGCTGGCGTATTTTTGTACTGTTTCATTAGTTTATGATACCTAGTTGCTTGCGGCGGTTGTGATTTTTATTTTTTGAAATTGGCTGCAATCATGTTAGCAATTCTTTCGGACGCTTTTCCGTCAATCGTGCCGCACATGTGCTCTACGGTCTTCTTTCGCTGCTCTTGTAATCTATCTTTTGAAAGAACTTTCTTTATGGCATGAGATATATTTTCTGTATGATCTACTTTATAGGTTCCTGTACACTGAGAAACAAGTTCATAGATTCCGCCTTCAATGGGGCAGAAATTGGTAGTGATAACTGGCTTGCCAAGAATCATCGCTTCGATTGCTACCGTTGATCCAAATTCAATTATCAGATCAGATTCAGAAAGTAATTGATAAAGATAATCTGACCCTACTCTCTGGGTGACCTGAACATTGTCGCATCCTATTTTTTGGATTATTTTTTGATACTCTGGCAGCGATTTTTCAACGGGATGAAGCTTGATGGTAATGGAAATATCATGTAAACTATTAATTTCTTGGATCATTTTTGTAATGTAGGAAAAATACTCTTTTTTTCCGATGGCATTGCCTTCCACAAATGGTTCTGTGATAATCACAATTTTTTTCCTGTCGCTGTTTGTGACATTCTTCTGTTTATACTTGATAATATCCTCAAAAATAATCGGCCCGACAATAGCGATATTTTTTTCAGATACGCCTACCTTCAGCAGCCGCTCTTTGCTCATTGTTCCAAAGACAGCAATAGTTGTATTCTCAAAAACATCAGGATCAACAACACCTTCTCCTAATCCATGCTGGATCAAAATTACAGGAATTTTATGTAGTTTAGCAACGGCAAGCAATGCCTTTTCAAAAATGCTGTTTTGAGATGTCAAAACAACTGTTTCCACACGATTTAACTTCACAATTTTATGCAGCGCTTCATAATATACGCATTGATAGAAAAGAAATTCCGGTGAAAAAAAGAAATCTAAATAATACTTGAAATAAGGCCAGAGAGAAACATCTTTCGATGAGAATAATTCTTCTTTTTCTTTTTCAGAGAGTGCAGTCCATTGTGTGAAGAGCTGATGCGCCTTTTTTCTGGCTTTTTGAATGACTTCCTTATTTACATATTCATAAATAGTATCCTGCGCCTGTCGTATTTTTTGATACGACTTTCGGGAGAGCGGATCAAAGACAAGCTGTAAAACATCGATCTTTTTCTCCTGTAATGTTGTAATCACTTTGTTTATTCTAAACACCGTCTTTTGCGCAGTATTAATATGGTTGGAAGGTATTAAAAATAAAGCATGCTTTTTCTGCTGCTGGTTATACTCTTTTTTTTTGGTTGCTGCGGCAATCTTTAACTGCTCGTTTAGCTGCAGCGATTTTCGATACAAAAAAGTAGACAGCCTGAATTTTAATTTTTCTCGTGCTGATAATACACTCCCTGATTCTATTTTAGTAATTAGTAGATGAGCTTTAAACTGCGGCGGTATAATATGCAGGACAAAAAGGCGTCGAAAGAACCAGCTTAAAGGGATAGCATCAATGGAAAAAATCTCATCAAATGTTTTACCTTGAATTTTTCGCTGAGACCATTCTTTTCCAAGATAATAATCCAGGAGATTATGGAGATTTTTTGCTTTTTTCATGGTTATTTGTTGTTTAACAATTCCTGATAGAGTTTGAAGTATTCTTGAAATGACTGTTCCTGCTGGAAATGAGTGCAGATAATCTTTCGTGCTTTCTCACTCATTTTTTTCCTCAGTTGCGGATCATCTAACGTTTGAACAGCTTTGACAATGGATGATGGTGAGTATGGTTTTACAATGATGGCAGCATCCTGGGTTATTTCTGTAATATACTCAAAATCTGTGGTCACAATTGCCTTGCCGCAGCTCATCGCTTCCAGTAAGACAAGAGGATTGGCGATGGCGCCCAAATAACTGCGGTACGGCAGAACAATGATATCCATATCATGATATGCTTTTTTCATATCATCCAATAACCCTTTTATTTTTAATTGATGGTTAATGGTTTGAAAAGTTTTGATAATTTTAGGAGTCAGTTCCGTAACGTGAATATGGCTCTCATAGTGCGGCGGGAAGCTCTTGGAAGCTTTAGCAAAATCAAGCACTCCTTTATAGATGCTGGGATGGCCAAAATAGCCTACTTTTATGGTTTTGGAATCTGCTTTTTCCTCTGTCTTCTTTTCTGCCGCTGGCGTAAAATACGTTGTATTGATTCCTATTCTAATCAATCGTGTATTGTCAAATAATCTTTTTTTCACAAAATTGGAAGGGACAATAACAGCATCAAGTTCTTGTAATTTATATCCCCGCCAGCGCAGAGGAAGAATCGCAGAATAACTAAGGATGACATTTGTTTTTCGGGGGCGGAGATAGACATTTTGCAAGACATGATTCCAAAAATGATTAAATGGTTCTGTCTTTGAGACAGAATATAACGTGTAAACAACAGGCTTGCCGTATTTTTTCTTCCATTGCGCCGCTTTCCAGGAATCGATAATGCCGCTGGAATGAAAATGAATTATATCAGCATCGTACGGATTTTCAACAAACATAACTCCTTTTTTTTCCAAGAATTCTTTCAGCGCTAACGTTGTTTGTGTTCTGCCTTCAAATTTTCGCTGTTCTATATCAGCGGCAAAATAAATCTTCATCATGATCTTATTTTCCCATTGCCTGGATATTTTTGATCATCTCTTCTTTTCCAGTGATATAATACCACAAAACAATTGCATCATGTTCTGCTGTCGGGCTGGTAGAATTATCATAAATAATGGCGTTTTCAGGAATTATTAATGGTGCAACAGATCTGTTTTTGTCATTGTCATCCGTATCACTAATAATTTTTTTCACTTGTTCAACATTGTATTTGTTTTTTTCTTCTGCTGTTGCTAACTTAAAAAACCGCTGCACCCGAATGTGCATCGACGCATCAAGATAAAATTTCCAATCGGCGTCAGGAAAAACAATGGAGCCTGTATCTCTTCCTTCGACAACAACGTTGCCGGATGCCGCTATTGTTCGCTGCAATTGCAGTAATGCCTCTCGTACCGCTGGAATTTTGGCAACTTCTGCTGCTAAGGGAACGACAAAAGGTGATGCGAGCTCTTCCGTAAGGTCAATACCATCAACAAACACTCTTTGCATTTCTCCTTCTTGTTTAAATTGAAATGAAATTGTCTTCGCGATAGCAGTGATACGCTGTATATCCTCAAAAGGAATTTCCTTCTCTTTTGCTGTATAGCCAACTGCCCTAAACATGGCGCCGGTGTTAAGATATGTATACTGCAACATTTTTGCCAGCGCTTTGGCGACAGTAGATTTTCCAGTCCAGGACGGCCCGTCAATCGTAATAATCATCGTCTGATTGCCTCTTGCACTTTATGGAATAAGGACATTTTTTCCTGTTCGATTGTTTTGAGATTAACAATAATCTGTGCCAGCGCAACGGCAGATAAAAAGAGGCTGTAAAAGACCAATACGATCAACTTATAGTCAAAAAAAGGTATTACTGCGTTCACTCCTTTAAGATAATCAAGCGTGTATGCGAGCATAAATATGAAAACGGTGATCACATAATGCTTGATGGAATTGGCAAAAAGTATAGGTATATCCAGGATGCTTTTTGTTTTTTTCTCGCTTGTTTTCTCTGTTTCCGGAAGATGAAGAAATGTTTCCGGCGATGATGTTACTTCTTTCACAAAAATAAATGAACTAAGCTGAAAATTTGCTTTAATGAAACGTATCAGGAATGCCGTTAGAAATCCCATGATCATGACAATTGTACTCGGACTCTGAAAGTAAAGAGTCAATGCCAGAACTGTAAATAATAACGGATCAACAATAGCGTGCCCAACTTCATCGAGGTAACTTCCTGCGGAGGAAAATTCTTGATAGTATCGGGCTAATTCTCCATCCATACAATCAAATAAATATGCTGCAAAGAGAAACACAAAACCGATAATTAAGACAAGAATATTGGAGCTTAATAGCAGCAACGAACCGCTGATGCCCATGATTACTTCTAATAATGTGATATGGTTAGGATTAATTTTGATACCGCTGAGAAGAATTAATCTTGTGAACCGAATGGAGGTAGCCCTATAAAGCCGATACCACCACGGCCGATCGGTAAATCTGGCATTATTATGGCAGATTTTCTGTAATTCTGCAATACTTTCAACCATCGTCATTTCTCAAGAGGGGTTATTTAAAAAAGTTGTTAATTACAAACAGGGTCTTATACCCCACAGCTCGCTGCGATAGCGTGCTCAGTTTGTAATCTTAAAAATGCTGTTCACGAAGTGACAAATTTGCCGCATATTCCACAACTTGCTGTGGTTGGTAGGCAAATTTGAGGCATTTTTTTTGATTTGAGTTTTACGAGGCAATCTTCTTATATTCCTTCAACAACTGCACTACAACAGTTGCTTCTTTATAGCGCTGCGCTTTGAGTGGCCCTTCTCGTGCCAATGTTTGATATTGTTTTGTATCCTGCAGTAATTCTTTTAGTTTATGGCGCAAATCTTGGACATTGTTAGGCTGAAAAAGCATCCCTGTACCATTCATGATTGTTTCACGAATTCCCCCGATGTCAGCACCAATAACGGGTTTTCCTGCTGCCATTGCTTCGATAGCTATTCTCCCAAATGGTTCTGGCCAGCGTGACGGAAAAACGACAATGTCTGCAGCAGAATATAACGATGGGATCTGGTGTGATGGCACAGGCGGATGAATCTCTGCATCGAGATTGTTTTTGACAATGATTTGTTGTAATTTCTTTCGTAATGGCCCTTCGCCATAGATATCACAGTGGCAGTCTATTCCTGTCATTGCTTCTAACAGCAGCTGCGGCCCTTTAAATGCTGTCAGAGAACCGAGATAGAGGATTCTTTTTTTTCCAGGTTTCCGGGCAGCTTGATGTACAAAGGCCGAGGTATTAAGTGCGTTCGGTATGATAGTGCTTTCAACACCATGATGCCGCAAAACGTTATGCACATATTTACTGATCGCAATAAGATGACAATGCAGCAATGACTGTTTTAATTTTGTGTAATGATTATAAACATAAAGAAGAAAAAGAGGATTATATTTGAAATACCATTTGTTGTTCATCTTGCCAATTTCTGTTGAATCTCGTTGGCAGGAAACAAATTTAGAAATGGTACAGACAGTTTTACATTCCTGTTTTCCATGGAAAATTCGGTCACCTTTTGGGCAGAGTGTAGGATAACTTTCGATGGTTGCAATCAACGGAACGTTTAATTGTTGCAGTTTTGCAGCGGCAATAATACTGGTGCCCATAAAATGGATCTGAGTGAACTTTTTTCTGTGATGAAGTTCTGCAACTTCTTTTTCAATAGATTTAGGGAACAAAAAACTTCTCTTAAAGTTATTAATAATACCGTTAGGGCTTTCTCCTGTTTGGAGAAGCCTGTAGATATGAACACGATCTACTTTTTCAAACCGCGGCAATCCTGGATGATACGATGTTATGACAGAAACAGTCATCGTTTTCTTGGCTAAAGCAGCGGCCAGCAGGGAAAGATTAATCTCTCCTCCGCCCATGATTTTAGGGGGAAAATACTCCGAAACAAAGAGAAGGTTCATATCTTTAAAGCCTTAATGTAGCTTTATAATGATTATGATTTTTTAGTTAAGGAGGAATAATTTTTAGATAAAAATGACTTTTAATATCATTAACTTTTTAAATAGGAAGTTATTAAAAAATATTATTAATTAATGGAAATTGAAAATGTCAATAAATTTAACCACATTGTGTAACTGTACCTTCGACCCAGAAACACATCGTGCAATAATGACCCAACTACAAGCGATGTCTGACAAAGAGTTTATCCAGTCGTTGGTTGATGCAGGGATTTGCGACAGCGACGGAAACCTTAGGCCGGAATACGATCCCAACACCATCAATTTTATCAACCAAGAAAATGGACTTGAGACGTACGTTCTGGTTCCCGCCGAAAACAAGGTGCGTAATCGTATTGTCTACAATAAAGGAACGGCCAAATACACTGTCTATAGACTCGCATCGGCTGACACACCTGACGTGGAAATAGGAACGTTCGTGATCCCAGAAGAAGCTGCGAGAGTGGCAGCGCTGGACATCCAGCACTATAATCCGTCGGCGCGAAGTTGCGACGCTATGTATAATTATCCGAGGCACCGATCCTAAGATTCAGAAGCAGCGTTCAACTAACCTCCCATAAATCTTCAGATACTGTCCAATGCTTCTCTTCCACTCAAATCTCTGTATTTCTGTCGTATCATATTTTTTGTGTGCTATAGCTATGACTTTTGCTGCTAAATCTCCTGCATCCTTATTCTTAAAAATCAGATGTTTACCGCTGACCACTTCCGGCAGCGATCCGGCATTGCTGACAACAATAGGTGTTCCCATAGCAATTGTTTCGACAGCAGTATAGCCAAAACCTTCGGCTGTTGACGGCACAACAACACAATCAACCGCTTTAATATAATTGCGCAGTTCCGTATAGGGAACAGAAGGAATAAGTTTAATTTTATCATTTAAATTCAAGCTATTAATCAGATTTACTAATCGTTGATATTTTTGGGAATATTTATTGGTTGACCCTAACATCAAGAGAAATACAGAATTGGGAACCTCTTGGGCAATAGCAGGAACTGCCTTGATAGCATACTCAAAACCTTTTGATTCTCCGGGACGGCCCCAGGAAAGATACGCAAATGCAGTATCTACTTCCAGTGTTTGCCGCAGTTCTTTGATTTTGTCAGCAGACACTTTTGCCGGATTCCAAAACTCATAATCCAATCCATTATAGACAACATCAATTTTTTCCTTCTTGATGCCACGTCTAAGAAGATCATCTTTTGTCGCCTGTGAAACGCAAATGTAGTGGTCGAACGGCAGCAGATAAATCATTCGTTCAAGGAAATCATGAAGTTTGCATTTCCATGATGGAAAAGCAGTGATGCTGGGCCATTTTCCAACCCAGACTTCATGGACTGTTATGGTGACTGGTTTTTTAGTTATTTTTCCGGCAAGCCAGGCAGGAAAAGCGCCGTTAAAGGTTGTGGTTTGAATCAGGTCATGTTTTCCGGCTAACATCATTGCTTTTGGAATTGCCAAAAAAGTAAATAAATATCGCGTAAAAAAAGAAAAGACACGCTCTACGGTAACGCCGCCAATGACTTCTTTTGCAGGTGTTGATTGTAACCGCTGCGTGAGTAAAGAGACAGTATGCCCTTGCTGAACATAACCTTCCGCCAGATTTTTGAAGACAACTTCCACGCCGCCGTAATGAGGAATGTAATTCTCACAGATGAACAGAATTTTCATCTTCGTATTTTTTGTCATCAGTTTATTTTTTCAATTCCCGCTGCTGTTTCATGGCATCGTGCTGCACGAACTTGATTAATTTTCGTTCCATTTTCTTAACAATACTGTAATTATAAAATCCTAATCCCAGCAGCACAAAAAAGCCGATGACAACGAAGAAATCTAATCTTCTATAGAAATTGAGAGGAGCAATGATAAAATCTAAGAAGCCAGGAAATACCGCCAAAATCATTAATATAACCCAGCCGAGACACCACCATACAAATTCAGAATTATTCAATTCTTTCCTTTTATATTTAACAAAAGTAAAATAACTCATCAAGCATCCAAAAATAATTCCCAACAATTGAATCCAAAGTGTCGTGCTCATGGGAATACTCCTTGGCTGATCATTTTGGCAACGATCTTAACGCCATCAAAAACTGTTGTGCCTTTATATTTGTCTACATAGATTGTTTCGATGGGGATTTGAGAATATTGTAATCTGTGTCTGGCAGCTTTGATGATCATTTCTGTCTCCATATAGTAATCTGTTGCTTTCCAGCGGACGTTGCGATAGGCAGCAGCGGTAAATGAGCGGTAGCCGCATTGAGAGTCGTGAACATCGATGCCGATCATCAGCTTTAGGGTATTGTTAATAAAATTATTGCCGAATCGTAACACCAACGGCATCGTCGCACTTCGTTTTCGATAGCCAAAGATAATTTCATAATCCTGCAAGGCATTGATGAATTGTGGGATCTGTTCCGGCATGTGCTGGCCGTCGGCATCAATGACAACAAGACGATCTGCACCTAATTCCAAAGCATAATCACAGCCGGTTCTAAGCGCTGCTCCTTTACCTAAATTGACTTTATGCTTGAGGACAATAACTTTTTCTTGTGCAGCCCGTGCGGCGGTGTCATCTTGTGACCCGTCATCAACGACAATAATCCGCTGGGCATGCTTTTTGACCTCTTTGATTACAGCGCTGATTTTTTCTCCTTCATTGTAGGCAGGAATGATCACAAAGTCTTTCATATCGTGGTTAAAACTATAAGATGCGGTTTATAAAAATTATGGAAGAATAAAAAAGCGCCCGGAGGGACTTTCGCAGTTTCTGTCTCGAACCCTCGCATAACCGCTGTCTTCTGGTCATTGCTTTAAAGAAAGCTCATCACAGCTGATCTGCAGGCGATTGCCTTGGCCGCTTGGCGACGGGCGCTTCAAACGCTATCAGAATAACAAGTATTTAAATAATTTTGGGAAGTAGAAGTTATTTCTGTGTCAGCCACTTTACATACGAATATAATACTACTGCTAAATTAACCTGCCTCATATTAGCCTGATAAGCAGCATCGACTGCTTTTTTAATCAATTTGATATTCTGTTCAATGACAGTAAATTTTTCCAATTCGGCCGGAGGTATTCTACTTTTCAGCGTATCAAACGATATTTTATTATATTCTTCTTCGAGAGAAATATGAAAGAAAAATCCTTTTTCCATGCTTTCTGCCAAACCGTTGATTTGTGCAACCGGGCCTTCATGGACAATATCCTGCGCTAAGAACATAAACTGCTGGTTTCGCAGAAGAAAAGCAAAAAGATCTTTTATTTGCTGATTAGTCTGCATTTTTTCATGTGCTGCGCGCAACGCCGGTATTTTATTGAGCAAACTGGCCATTGCTGCTGGTGATGTCGCTTGCCACTGCTGTATCCGCTCTAAGTATCGTGCGTTGTTCACTAATACTAACGGAATTTCTTTTAAGAGCTGTATCGTCCTTTGGAGATTAATCGTTTCGTAGAGAGAAGACTGTTTCTGCAGTAATGCTTTTACTTCCTCAATGGTAGGGCTGATAAGAGTGATAGCATTGTTAATAGACTGCAATTCGCTTTCAGAAACGGAAAACTCAGCAAATACTTCTTCCAAAAGATTCTCCTGTAACGGAAACGGTGTTTTTTCTTTAAATTCCCGAACCAGGTAGACGCTTTCCAAATCCGCCATCTTTGGAGTAAGATGGTTTAGCTGATGGATGTATAACATAGTGCCTATTTCTTTTTTTCTAGCCGATCATTTTTGCCGCAGTAAGGGCACATCAGATTATGAATGAGTCCTGCTTTAGAGCGGTCTGCTCGAAACCGATAATTGCAACGGGTACAGGAATAACCTGTATAGTTTGGCGGGGAAGGTGTTTTTGCTTTTGAATCTGCAATTTCTCCACTACGCTTTTTTTTGATCTCATTGCAGCAAGGCTCACACACAAGAATGTTTTCCTCTTCATTTTTGGGATAAAGCTTAACCTTATCCAATGTCACAACAGCACTGCACTGCTCACAGGTTCTCGTTTTACGAATATCCATATTCTCACCCTTTTCTTCAATCTTATCCTTATAAACCTCTATTTAAAGATATCTATAGTCCACAGAATATTGTGTCAAGAACCACCGGTCTTTGACCGGTGGCATGAAGTGATATACTTCATGCTTGTTCTTGATCACGCCAGTATATCCACTGGTCAAACAGACCAGTGGTATACTCAGCGTATTAAAAAAAGCGGACCCGGGGAGACTTTCAATGGATGGTTGAAAAGGCAGACTGCCCTTATTTTTGAACTCCCGACCTACAGCTCTCTTTGCCTTCCGCGTAGAAGGCTGTCGCCCTATGTGTCTTACGTCAATCCGATAGATTGCCGCTATCCAGGCTAGGCTACGGGTCCAGTAATGGAGAGAGAATATAAGGCAACTTTTAAATATTTATGGTTTAATTTCTGAAATGTGAATGAAATAATTATTTAATAGTAACTTTCTCCACAACAACATCCTCTACTGGCTTGTCCTGGGAATCGGTATCAGCATTTCCAATTTTATCAACAATATCCATACCTTTCGTCACTTTACCAAAAACAGCATGTTTAAAGTCGAGAAAAGTATTATCTGCCATACTGATGAAAAACTGTGATCCTCCTGTGTTCGGGCCATGGTTAGCCATGGAGATTGTTCCTCGAACATTGGATAGACCTTTGACAAATTCATCCTTAATTTCATAGCCAGGACCGCCTGTTCCCCATACATATTTTTGAGAATCATCTTTAGAGAGGGGATCACCCCCTTGAATCATGAATCCGGCAATAACGCGGTGAAACTTCGTGCCGTCAAAAAATCCTTTTTCGGCTAAGGTAATAAAATTCTGTGCTGTTTCTGGTGTTTTTTCAGTAAATAATTCAATTTCTATCGTTCCGAGATTTGTGTCTAAGACTGCTGTTTTCATAGGGGGTGTGCCTCCGACGTTGGAGGAGGTACCAGAAATGTCTAATTTCTCAGTACCTCCGCAGGATGTTAAAAATAATAGTATGATTAACACCGCTATTGATTGTATCTTTTTCATTTTTGAATGTCATGAGGTACAAATTTATCGGGATAATGAGCTACTGCACTATCCACATCCGCCCTTATTATAGTATCCATGAGTTTAGCACCAAAGAGTAATTTGTATTCAGGTATGTCATTGATAAAACCACGCGCAACTATTGGTAAGATTGCCTGCGCAACCTTTAATCGAGCCGGCCCTAATTGGCTCCGCACATAATGTACATGACCAACTTCATCTACCATAATTTGTTGGAATAGTTCGCCAATGCGCTTTAATGGTTCTGGTTGATCATCAAATAGTTCATATGCTTTATCTCTGAGCAAGCGAAAAGCAGCTACACCAGCTACCTCTGCAGCAAAGACTATAACATTAGCAATGGGTTTAGGAAGTTGAGTCATTAATCGTCCTATCGTACGTGACATTAGAGGTGGTGGCAAATGCTGCATCTCTAAGTTTAAGACATTTAAAGCATCTTTAAGAACTCGTGTATGGTAAAATTCTTCAATACTGATATATGTCAGTGGATCTTGCGGCCCGTAGAAATTCTTACCAGCACGTGAGAGCATATACTCTACACCATCACGTTCAGCGCGATTTGATTTAGCCACAGCTAAAGCCCACAGAGTTGCTTTATCTAGGCCTGGCTCTGGATGGCGTCTTGTCTCATTGCGTTTAAAAACAACTTTATCTACAACTGGCAGCCCGCTACGACGTATCGGATGAGCTTCTAGATTACAAAAAAATTCTTCACGCACTGAAAATAAACGGGTTCTCAAATCAGCTTTGCCATTACGGCGATAAAGATGTTCTAAATAATTATTGAGAAATAATTTTTTTTCTTCTTTTGAAAAAGGTGTAAAAATGTATGTTTTTTTTGCTGTCATTTTTTTACCTTATGGCAGTCGTGCCTTCTGGTTTTTAAACTTATCGTAGGGAAATAGTTTCGGGATAACACAGACAAATAGTTATCAATAACAATATTTGATTCTTAATCCAAATATTCTCCTTTCTTTATTTTTTCCGGCAGATATTTTTCTGAAATAAAGCTTATTCCTCGTGATGATAAAGCCTGGATTTCTGCTTTCGCCTTGAAAGCAAGCATTTTTTTGAATTGGTTCTGCCAGCCTTTGTGATTCTTGAACCACTCATATTCCTGAAGCTGCTTGATTCGTTTTACGTCCACGTCTTTAATGGTAATCAAATGTTTTTTCAAGCCGTAATTTTCAATGTCTTCTGCAACGATGCCCAGGAAGCGTGCGCTTGCAAGAGTCATACTTTCTGACATGTGCGCCAAATTGATACTGCCATATTTTAGGACAGAGTAAATATAGAAACCCCAAGGATCAAAATCAGCAAGAACATAGATTGGAAGATGATGTTCATTTGATAAGCGCTGCAGCAATCGCCTGATGCCTCGCGTTGCCTGTCCCTGCGAACTCATAATAATACAGTTATTTTTTTCCCAGAACTTATCTTCGTGCAGCCTTTCCCATACTGCTGCCTTTTCCATGTAAATGACATATTTGGCGTTAACTTTTTTGAATATTATCTCTTCGACATTGCTGGGTATGCTCCATCCTCCGCTCCCCATTTTTGCCCAATTGATTTCGTCTCCTTTATCTTCAACAATAACATGCCCGGCAACACTTCCCATCTTATTGGCATTAATATTAAGCTGTTCTCGTGAGAAATTAGTGACCACTTCCAAGTCTTCCAAGGCACTGTCGCTTTCTATCTGGTCATCAACAATATTTATTTTGGTATTAGGGATAGTTCGTTTGACCATATAAAACATGTCCCTGAGCGATGCATGCTTCCCTTCTTCGAGAAGTTCTTTACTTACAGCAGCCACTTCTAGCGTTTGAAGGAATTTTTTAGCATGGGCAACATGGAAAAAATTTCGTTCCGATTTTTTGTTGCCAAGCTCAAGCGTTTCCGTTTTTTTATTGTATTGGACATTGGATAATGCACGTATGGGAATATCTATCACAGGCACTTGTTTTGCCAGTATTTTTGCAGCTAATTCTTTCCCTAATTTTTCCAATGCTTGTTTTGCCTTACTCATCGAACTCACCAAGCTCTATTTGTTTTTCTTTATTTTTTTCTTCAGTCTTCTGCACTTCGTGCGCTACTTTGTACGCTTCTATATATTCCTTGTTTTTTGCCAGCATGCTGACAAGCGCTGCTGTAAGTTTTTCTTTTTCTACACCGCTCAGCTTGCTCAATGTTTCTGCGACTTCCGGAATGTAATTCTCAAAGATATTTACTCTTTGCTGCTGCTCGCCAACTCTCTTTTTCTTATTAATGTACATACCTAATTTCCGGCCGCATTCCTGAAGTGCTAATTTGATCTCTTTGATAATCTCCGGATAATGAGCCAGTGCTTCTTTAGATTCTGACGTAAATGGAACCCAGACAGATGTCATGTGCAGGACGATCGTACATGGCCCTACCGGCAATGATCCTCTGCTTTGCTGCAATCCATACGAGCGCCAGACTGTATTTTGGATTGAATTGGTAAATGCGCATGCTCCCTGCTGGTAGAGAAGCGGAACTCTGTTGGCGAAACGTAAAATTCGAATGACAGATTCACTATCCTGTTCCCCGCCGTAACCCATGGCGCATTCAATAACAAACGGATTTCCTCTATACACAGAAGCAGGTCTGGTGACGGAACAATAAAATTCAGCATTAATTTCCTTACGCAATCCTTGTTCCAATAATTCTGCTCCGATTGGTGAAATACAATCTATGGGTGGGGCACGTATTTTTGTTTTTTGAATTCCTTTAAACAATTGTTCCGCCAGATCTCTGCTGATCTCTTTTGGTTTCATGTTCGGCAATAAAGCAGAATTCTGGCAGATTTCTTTTGCCGTTCCCGGGAATACTCTCACAAACTCTGTCATTAAGAATTGCTGTAATGTCCTTGCTTCCGTTATCTCCATCATCTTCATTAATCGCCCTAATTCCACTCCATAAGGATGCGGCTTAATCTCTTTTGGTTCCGGAGGCAGTTTTTCGGTTGCTCTGGGAAAGATAGTCTGCTGCGCTTCAGGATTAGTATAAATAATCGTCGTATGAGGATTAACAATTGCTGTTTCTTTGAGGTACTCATCTACCGACTGCCGGCCTTTGAGGTAGCTGCCTTCCATATCTATCTCTATTCGTATGCCGTGGTCTTTTCCATCCCAGGGCTTTTCTTCTTCTTCAAGGATTTGCGGCTTGTTCTGCTGCGTGTCAATCTTTAACTTCAGAAAGTTGGCTGGCTTATCAGGAGCAGTTTTAGACACAATTGCTGCTGGTTTGCCGGTAGTCAGTTGGCCATACAAAACAGCGGCAGAGATGCCAATTCCTTGTTGTCCCCTTGTCGCTGAAAGCTTATGGAATTTACTGCCGTACAATAATTTGGCAAAAATATTAGGAATTTGTTTTCGGATGATGCCTGGGCCGTTATCTTCAATGATAACTCTAAACCGTGTTTCTTCCAATTGGATTAATTCGACACTGATTTCCGGGAGTATACGTGCTTCTTCGCAGGCATCAAGCGCATTATCGACTGCTTCTTTCACAGCAGTTAATAGCGCTTTTCGGGGATTATCAAATCCCAGCAAATGCCGGTTTTTTTCAAAAAATTCAGCAATAGAAATATCGCGCTGCTTTTGTGCTAGCTCTTCGGCAGTTTTTTGAACCATAATGGGAAATTAATGGCTTGATTTTTAAAATTTTGGTTTTTAGTATAATTTTTTGTATAAAATAGGGGATTTAAATTCTCATCCAAACAATATTTCTTTCTTTCTCTTTTCCAGGAACTGATAGACTGTTTTGTGCATCGATCCGCTGAGAAGCATGGCCACGGCTTCCCGTGCTAAGGCAACATGCATCATTTCTCCGATAATGCCAATTGTTTTGCCATACACAGAAATGTGTGTATCCGTTAACCGTTCGATTTCTTCTCTCGATTTGCCGCCTTTGCCAATAACTCGTCCTTTTAAGCGCTCCATCGTATTCTTATTTTTTCCGGCGATATTTTTCATATCAATAATTTCAAAAATATAATCTGTTTTGAGCAGAAATAAAGCTATTTTAGGGTTAAATCCTCGCCCAATGGCATGAACTATTTCCCGTGCGGTATATAACATCACTGCATCACTGCCGGCAATGGTCACATCACCATCTTTGGAGATGTCTAATGTTGATTTGCTGGTGATTTCAATTTCTTTTTTAGTTTCTCCATTTGTTCCAATCAGTACAGCAACTCTTTCCTGCGGTATTTTTAGTTCATAGGAAAATTCTTCGGATTCCATAATTGTCTTTTATGACGATTACTTTTTAATCTTTTGTATCGTTTGCGACAAATCTGCTTCTATGCCCAATTTCCGGAAAAAAATAATAATATTGGTAACATCTCTTTCCAGAAGCTCTTCGGAATTTGGCGTTTTGACTAATGTTGTCTGAGAAAAATCGATCAAATAGGGCTTTTCATTAAAATTAAGGATGTTGAATGAGGATAAATCGCCATGAATGAGGCCTTTACGGTATAATTTTTTGATTTGTAAAATCAGTTGTTTAAAGAACGCGGCTGGATTTGCAGGATAACGGTTTTTGAGTTGAAGAGCAGGTTCTTGATCTCCAATCATCTCTTCTACGATAATATTATTGCGGAACGCTAATGGTTTTGGCGCTAAAATCCCTGCCTCTTCTGCTCTCAGCAGGTTCTTGTATTCCCGCTGCGCCCAGGCAAAAATGATATCGCGGCGGTGTTTCTTAAGGTAACTGTAGCGCGGGTCTTTTCCGATATACTCGTACATTCTCTTGAAATCACAATTTTGCACCCGGTAAATTTTGACAATAACCTGTTGAGTGTCTTTGCTGGCGAGAAAGACATTGCTCTCTTTTCCTACTTTAT
>JAUYPT010000108.1 GCA_030695685.1 Nanobdellota archaeon
GGAATGAAGTATGATGATAATCGTTGTATAAATAGTATAAAAAGCAAAAGATGTATTGCTGTTCGTGGCAACCATGATGATGACATTTGTGCTGCTTTAGACTATAGAAAAATATCGCCTGACAATGTTCAATTTTTGGCAGATTTACCAGATCAACTTCTGGCAGAAGAAAAATATTTTTTACTACATGCTCCCTCGAACAGGCGCATAGTGTCAGTTGAAGAAGCAACGGAAGAATTTCCAAAATTACCTAAAAGTGCTGAAATATCTTTTTTTGGGCATTCTCATCAACAAGCTGTTTTCTGTAAAGATGCCACGGGATGCACAGAACAAAAAAGCACAACTAAGTCTACTATTTATCTTCGCCCAGGCAACAAATATATGATTAATCCTGGCGGGGTAGGTCTATACTGGGGGCAGCAAAAAACATATTTAATTTATGATGATCAAACAAGGCTTTTGCATTTACGAAAGTTGTTGTAAAGTTACAAGATTTAAGTTATTAAAGAAAATCCTGAAGAGCGACTACAAGAAATACAACAACGATTGTATTTCTGTACCAAAATGAAGTATTTTCTTCATTTCGTGTATCCCCAACCCTAAATGGTGGGAATTTACGCCGCTCTTCCGAGACGGATTTTCTAAAATGAAATGTAGCGAAATCAATCGCAGCATTCATCCCCTACTATAAATAGTGGGGATTTCTGCTCATTTCATTTAATCATTATAATCAATCGGCAGTCTGCTCTTATCCACCCATTTATCAAATGGTTTAACAACTAGTGAATCGTCAATGAGATCCAAATCAATCTTTTCTAACATCTCTTGTTCAACAAAACTAACCACATCTTCCTGCAATGTCCAGCCAGTTGCGCCTTTCGCTTTTTGCACATTGCTGATCTGAGAACTTGCCTCAATGCCAATTATTTTTCTCTTTACTTTATCAAACTGAAACTCAAACCCAAAGGCCCGATTAGGGATGTCAGCAATCAAGTAATTCTGGTACTGTCCATCGTACACTAAATCCCCTCTTTCTCCACCGATGATTGTGCCAAGAGCGTGGCGGTGATGCGTTTTTTCTGTTTCTGTAAGAAACACGACTATAACACTGCCATCATCATGGATGTAGGCAATGGCCTTTCCTCCATAAACATCTGAACCAAGACTTTCCAATTTCAATTGGAATATTTCATCAATATTTTGAGGAGTAATACTATCATATAAGTTGCTGACCGTATTTTCGTATCCTTTAACTTTTGAAACAACGCGCGGCGGTGGAAGTTCTGTCGGAGGCAGCTCCATAACGATCTCATCTAAAGACAGAGATGGCAGACAAGGGCTTTGCACTGCCCTGCCAACAATTGCGCCGCCGACAAGAGGGCATGGGGACAGTTTTACATCAGGAAGAGGAACTATTCCCCTTTCTATCAGCGTTGATTGTTCAATATTTGCATCTTCAATAATCTTGCTCAGGCTAACTGATTGTTCATCACTAACAGGAGGAGGTATCTCCAGATTACGGTTTATGAGCTCTCCCGTTTCTCGGGAAGCATATCCTGGAAGTCGTCCTCCATGCTCAACAATAAAACCTTGCGCGTCAACGATATCTCCTTTCGATGTCAATATTCCTCTGCCATCAGCCTCAATCAGCTGGCGCAATCGTGTTTCCAAATTTTGATTCTGCAGTTGGTTAATGATTAATTCCGCCTCGTGAAAGGTATAGCCTGACTCCTGGAGATAGGAATATAAGCGCGGAGAATCTGCAAGCTCATTAAATTGGTCGATCAGATTACTAAACCGCAACTGGAATAATTCCTCATCAAAGACAGATCCGCGATAAAACTCCTCGCGGCGGATGACGGAAAAAATCTTGTCATTGCCAGGAATCTGCTTCACTGCCGTTTCCGGTGAAAAACCATTGTCTAATAAAACTTTATTTGCTAAATCATAATGCTGTTCCGGCAGATCAAAATTATTAAATGTTAATTCGTTATCAATGCTCGTAACTTGCCAGCGCCCGTCAATTTGCGCCAGCCCTAATTCTACATCACCAGCATTAGCCCAGACGTTGAAGACAGCAATTTCATCAAACTGTTCTGCGAGAGCAGGAATCTCTTCTATGGGAACTACATTAGTATCAACTAAAAACTTAAATTTTTCCGCGGCTCTACTTTTACTTAATGATGTATATCCTTTTAATTGAGGAGAGGCAACAAGCTGGATGCCATCACCTAAATCTAAAACCATGGTTTCCGGAACGGCAGGGCCGAAGGAAAGTTCCCGCCGCATGATTATCTCAGCGGCCTTATGCCGGCGCACGGTATCAATAAGGATTACATCTTCGCCAACAAGAGCATCCGTATGGCCCACTTTCACAAAATAATAAACATTGTCTTTGCCTAAAAATGGTTTCACCTGCCATAAATCAAGGTCGTCAATGATCTGATATTGAATGGGATGAAACTCTCTTAAACGATCCTTTATAAAATCCGGAATCTCTTTAGCAAAAATATCATCACGGGAAATAGATAAAGTAGTAAAAATATTTTCATCCAGAAAGACCAGTGTCGGATCAGAAAGGGCTTTTTTTTCAATAAATTCAAGCCCGTTATCTTCAAGATAAAGCACGGTTTCCGGCGCAAGATCTCCGTTGATTATTTCTTCTAGCGAAGGAGCACGATACTGAGGACTGTTACGACCAGGATGTACGCTTATTATCTCTACTTCTTTGGCAACCTCGCCTGTTCCCGCCGGAACCGCTTCTACTCTTCTGAGTGCACTGAGCGGAACCGTATCGTCTATCTGCACTGCAATCTCAGAAAGACGGGGCTGTTCAAGAAAACTATCATCACGAACAAATTGTGGATCATTTAAAACGCCTTCCAAGTTTGCATCATTGGTTACCCGAGGAAGAAGCAAGGTATCATCCGCCCGTACTATATCCCGGCGGACACTCCTGGCCACAGCTAAATCGTTTGGTAGGGGAGAACGTTGCGGAACCGTGATAACACCTTGTTCCACAGCTGGCGAAGGTAAACGAGCAGTTACACTTTCCGGATAAAATTTTCCATCAGCGATAATTAAATCATCAGCGGCGGTAAAAACGTCAGTAGTGGCTTCGGATGACAAAGCATTAGTATAGTCTTCTGCCGTTCCACGCAAGAGAGGCTTAGTTCCTGATTCCACGTCAAGTACAAGAGTATCAGCCCTGTCTAAGACCAAACCTGCCTGCTGCAAATCATCTATCTGTGTTGCTGATAATTCGTTGAAAAATGCGCTGTCAGGATCAAAATCTAACTTATTTAACTCCCGCAGCCCTTGTTCTCCTTCATTCTGCAGCACCTGCTCAAACAATTCTGCGCCACTTCGTGCACCGTACTGCTCTGCCTTTAAAGCCAATGCCGCCTGGTTCTTGATCAGCCTATGAAACTGAGCATCAGCGGAACCTGGAAGCAGTAATTGCCGTTCCGCAAAAAGAACATCCTGCACCGTTTCAACTGTACGCACAAATTTCACTGCTTTCAGCGCCTTGCCAGAATAAATCACTGCTTTGGTGCCGTAAAGCACGGCATTGCCGGCAAAATCAGCGGCAATGGTAACATCAATTGCTTCCGAGGCAAATCTTCCCCGTTCCTGGCCGCTAAATCCTAAAATTTTATCATCATTAATCCGCTGCAGTGCTTGCTGCGCTCTGCTCAGATCAGCAGTAGTCCCATCAAATTGGTCTAGAATGTCATAATAAAAATCTTCTGCTGCGGCTTCATCCAGATGATTTACAGCAACAATTGCCTCTGCTTCCCGCACCGCCAGATTAAATTTTTCTTGGTCAGACAAATCATGGCCTTGAAAGGTCTGCACTGCCGGTGTGAGCGTCGTTTCCTTGTAATCAACCCAGCTGCCAACCTTCGTCGTCAATTCTGAAACCGGCTGGCCTTTGATTTCTTCCAGCACGCCTCGCAGATTACTTCTGGCCTGTTCCTCTGACATCTGCTCCAGCTCCTCCAGAGAAAAACCACCGTGCTCCTGTAAGAGCAGTGATGCATAATGTGCATCCCGCACTGCTGCAGCAGACCGCACTGCCCCTTGTTCATTCTCCCTGTCCTGGTCATCCCAAAAATATAAGGCAGAAGGAAGCGAACGTTCCTCCCTTTCTATTTCAAACTGCCGTGCTGCTCCTTTTGCGTCCGCATATCGATCCTGCGCCTGGTTATACCGCTGCCGGGCGTAATTGATTTCACTTCTGTGAATAGCCTTGTCTGCCGTGGATTCCAATTTCTGGTCTGTAATTCCTTCCCTGGCATTTCTGGCGCAGGCAATATCTCCAGCATTAGCACAGGCGAGAGCGATGAGATAATTTCCGGCGTCCCCATTACGCTGTCGGACATCTTGTGCAAGAGCAAGAGATTTTTTAAGATCGCCGCCTTCGTACAACAATAAAGATAAAAAAGCAGCATCGTTGTCTGTTATTTCACCTGCTGTATGCCGGACAACCTCCAATTCTGTATCCATCGCATAGAGCTGGTCTTGTAATTTTTTCAAGCGTTGGTTGAGTTCTCTTTTCTGCTGGCTCAAGGCCAACTGCTGATCAAAGGACTGTTCCGTTTCCCGCCCCGATTTTTTCTTGAGGTAGTCTAATTTCTGCTTGACATCTGATAAGGACTGAGCAATGATTCTTCGCTGGCCGCCTACTGCCACAGCATCTGCGAGGACAGCCCGCTCTTCCTCCGTAAATGAGTTTGTTGCCGCTTTCTCCACAAAACGTCCGGCCTGATCATAGGCAATCTTCGATTCAATTGCTTTATAACCGTCATTAAAAACTGTAAACCTGTCCTGTAAAAAATCTAATTTTTTGTCGAACTCTTTGGTTGATTTTCCCTGCTGCAGTGCTGCTTCCTTCTTTGCTTCTAGGTTATGAATCTGCGACTGCACTGCTTCCCTCTTTAAATCAAACAAGGAACGCGCTAAAAGTTCATTGCCCGCAAAAGCCTGCTCCAAAACAGCACAGTTACGCAGACAGTTTCCAAGAGAATCAAATTCTACATCGTATTGCTGCTGCAATTGGAGAGCCAGCCGGGACGCTTCCTCCTCTGCCTGCATCCTGGCAACTATTTTTTCTGTATAAGCAACGCTGTCCAACTGAGCAGCATCGATATCAAAATGCCGCTGAATAAATTCCCGCAAAGCTGGATCAGCAACATCAAGAGAAGTCAGTTGGCGCAAGGCGCCATAATTTTTAGTTTCTAAAATAGATAAAATTTGATCAACAGCTGTCTTCTCTTCCGGCGACGTTACGACAAAGCGGTCTGCATTAACAACGGCAAATGAAAAATCGATGCCGACAGCATTAATTGTTAATTTTCCTTGTGCATTTTCCTGCAGCAACTCATAACGGCCTACACCCTGGTCACTAATTCCAAAATAATTCATACCGTCGCTGGAACGCACAAATAATCCTTTATCAAAAACGAGTTCGCCATTGCCTGCACCGTCGGCTATGTCTTGCAGTTCGTCGACATTAAATGAGCCTTGTATCTGTCCATTAACGACGGTAAAATCAAGGCCGAAACGTGTTTTTTCAACTGAGAAGCTTTCTTCGGCATCATCATATGATGATTGATCTGATGGTAATTTTTTGACGACGACATTTTTATAAATGTGTGCCACTTTTTGGTTTTCGCTACAGCCATCGCAGCGCACTTCAATGATATCATTTTTTTCAAAACCATAAACACTCTTCTTTTCGATAACGCTCTTTTCCTGAAGCCCCTCTGCGGCAAATTGGGCGTCAGAATAAATGCCTTCCCCCTGCAAAGTGAACACGCCGCGGCTGCCATCAGTAACATAATCAAATACTGCCGATGCTGTTTTTCCCTGAAAGCGTGGTTTTGATAGGACAGCATCAAAAACGATCCCAGCATCAACAGCATAATGTTCCACCAAGACCGGTCCTCGTGCATACACAAATGTTGATACACCATCGTTCTTGATCCATACGTCCGCCCTTATCGTCGCTGTACTTTCCTGCTGGTGAAGAGCCTGCTCTGCCCTCGCACGAACCTGTTCCGTTTTTAGTTCTCGTGGTGAATAGCGGGAAAGCAGATTAACGTCATCATAATGTACAACCACTTCCCTCCCCTGCGAGGTTGCTGCAATGCCGCCTATTTTATCTACAAAAACGCTGCGCTGCGGTCTTGCAGCGGCAAGGTTGGTTTTACCTATATCCTGTAAATGGTAATCAAACTTATCACCTGACTTTCTCCGTTCTGATCTTCCTCTGACATAGACTATATCTGTATTGATTTCTGCATTTTCTGTCTGCCAGCTGCCATCATTTCCAAAGATTATGCCTTCGTCAGTTACAAATGAAATGTCCTCGCCAGCAATACTAGCCGTCCCAGAAAAATCACCAACGACCTGCAAACTATCTTGTATAGATATAAAACGAAGGCTGTTGCTGCCACTGACAGTAAATAAATGATTTTCCTTCTGCACAACAAGAATGCTTCCGCCAGTGACCTCGTCACGTACATAAGAAGTTAAAGCTACAGTGCTATCACCAGTAAGCTGCACTTCTTGCGTGCCTCGCATGATAATTATCCCTTTTTCTACCGTTCCAATGCGCTCAATTGTCGCATCACCTGAAAAAGCTGAAAGAGTGATTGTTGCCGCTCCATTAGTTATTGTTCCTTGCTCCAGATTAAATAAAAAATTCTCCGCAATCAGATCAATGGCATAAGGAGCATTGTATTTAGTGGAAAAGTAACGGGAAACAGAATTTGGACTTGTATAGAGGAGTATTTTCTTAATATTTTCCCGGGCTGTTTTTTGGGATTCTAGGCTGTAACTTCCAGTAAAAAAAGCATCATCCGCAGCAGGGTTTTTTCCAATATTATCAGGCTTTTCAAAATATAATTCATCAACAAGCTGGTTTATGCCGACATGCGCTGCATCATGATAATATTGATCTGCAAATTCCTGGTTGTACCGCTGCTCAAGGTAGACGGCCTGCTGGTCTACGGATAATGTTAAAAATTGATCAACAGTTGGATTATTAATGCTTAAAAGGCCATCAGCAGTAGGATTGGACACAAAATCTGCTGCTGGATCAGTGATAGCATCATCGACGCCATCATTAAATCCCTGATGCTCCTGAGCTGAGATGCTGCTAGAGAAAAGTAATACTATGATGATAAGATATACACACAATTTTATGTTAGTACTGTGTAGAGTATTCACGCTCATTGTCTCCTTTCTGTGAATTTTATCCATTTTCTTTATCCGCTATCTACAGTCCTCGTGCCTGGTTCTACAATAACTGTAAATGACTGCTGATCTTCCTGCCCTGATCCATCTCTTGCTGTCAGAATGGCAGTATATTCTCCTGCTGCCAAGCTCTTGCCTTCAATTACTCCATCATTGGAGACAAGAAAAAAAGAAGGTTCAACCGCAAATTGCAATGACCTCTCATCAAAACTGGCAACAGTTGTATCATAGATGAACAATTCTCCTTCTTTCAGCAGCGCATCAGGTATAAATTCAATTTCAGGAGGCTTTTGTAATACATTATCTCTGATGGCAAAAAGAAACAGATAGGGAGATTTCAAATAACCATCTTGATCATAAATTGAGAAAACAGTTGTTGTTTTATCATAGGGCATAATTGTAATGAATGCATCCTGACGCGCTAATTCAGGAAAGTTAAAACTTCCTGCCCCATATTCTTGAGCTATCACTTCTGCCAAATTAAAATACTTGCGTAAAGAAAATGGGAGGCGGGCAGTGAAAGAATTTATCCGCAGCTCATCTTCTCCTGACTGGATGATTAAAGGGTATGTTAAACTAGCCTCTGTAAGATGTTCCCGTAAGCGCAGATTTAAATCAATTTCTCCTTCCTGCCTTATCAAAATCCCCTGCTCACGAAAAAAAGTAAAATTATGTAAGCATGAAGGCAATGAACGAATAATAAAAATACGCAGATCCTGCTCTATTTTTGCTTCTGAAAATTGTGAGATGCCATTAAGATATCCATAATTAATCAAAGCATTTTCTGTCAACAGATAAGCACTATTTCCATCAGGATAAATTATGCCGCCCTGAACACCCAGTAAAAACATTCCTTCCCTCATTGTCTGAAGCAGGCAATTCGCCATAAAAAGATCAATTTTAGGCTTTAAAGCCAGAGAAGCAGGAATTTCATATTGGTCGATCAGTTCTGTGGTTACATTATAATTTACAAACCATAACAAGCTTCCCACTATAAACAGGATGATTATACCTATAATTAAAAATACTGTAACCTGTCCTCTTTTGAGCATAGTATTAGGTAAATTCAATGTTTAAACTATATAAATATTATTCGTACAAGTATTCTTAAAATTTAGTTTTCTATCCATTCTATATGTTTAAACTTGTATTTTGTTGCTATAAGGATCAAATCAATTAACCACCAAATACCAAGACCGCCTAAAGTCAATAATTTTAACAATCCTAAACCTATATGCCCCATAATAAATCTATCAACACCAAGACCACCAAAAATGATTGACATAATTAAAGTGAGTACCCAATTGACTTTTCTTGTATTTAATACTTCTTTAGGCTGATTCATAACATCTACAAAGTACAATCTCATCCAGGAAAGAAACAATAAGAAAATAACGCCATTGATCACTGCCCTCAGCCATAACGGCTGTAAAAACAACGCTTGGTCAATATACAAAGCGATAATGGAAATGATGACACCAGTAATAACCATCAAGACAAAATTTTTCCATACCTTCGGCCAGTGCATCCTCAGTAAGTCAAACGTATTGCCAACCGCTTCCCAGACTTTTCGTTTC
>JAUYPT010000111.1 GCA_030695685.1 Nanobdellota archaeon
AAAAAAAGGAGGTATAGTAGTTACCCTAGCCTTAATTATACTCATTATTGTTGGCAGTTATTTCTTTCTTTCCGCAGGGGGAATTACCGGTGCATTCATTGGACTGGGAAGCGAACCTGATAATACCTCATCCATGATTACTCTTCCGGAAGAAAATACTGATAATAGTGTACGTGAAGGGAATAATGACAGTGATAGTTTTATTACCATACCTCTTCCTGATAATAACACTTTAGAAGAAAGACTGGAAGAAGTGAATGATACTATTATTAATGATTCTTTGGTTACGGATGCGCCTTCATCCAATGATACAAATACTTCTTTTACTATTCAATCAAATCCTATCCATACTGCTGCATCACAGAATATTAATAACTGTACTTCTTTACGCACGTCGGGAACAACCTATTTGCTCACACAGCCTGCCAGCAATTTGACGTCCTGTTTTGAGATTCAGGCTTCTCACATTGAACTGGACTGCCAGGGATTTAATATTACGTATGGGTTAGGGCGTGGCAATCGTTCCAGTGCCATTAATAATTCGCGAGATATCGAGAATGTTACCATTCGGAACTGCAATGTGCAAATAGGTCTAGGTCCTGATGAGACAAACAACGGTAACAACGCATTCCATTTTCGGGAGGCGAAAAACTTTTATATTGTTAATAATTCAATTACTATTATAGCCGGTGGTAATACCGCTGCCAGAGGAATTCTTCTCCGAGAATCTTCTCATTATAACCGCGTTGAAAATAACACCATTCTTGATGCCAGTTCTTCAGGGCAAGGAATTTTAATTGGTGACGTCTCCAGTAATAATACTATCCGCGGCAATAATATCACCACTTTAAATTCCGGCGGGTTTGGTATTTATCTTAATCGAGGCACTAACTACGGTAATTATATAGAAGGAAATATCATCACGTCACAGCTGGCCAATGCTATCCAGATCGATGAGGCGAACCATACCTATTTGATAAACAATAATATTAGCACGAGAGATTCAGATTTTCTCATTGAAGATAATGCTAATGCTACTAATACTGTTAATTTTTTAATCTACAACGATTCCTTTGTTGATCTGCGCTGGCACAATAATGGCAGCGGCAGTTTTGTTAATACGCTGGATTTAAATGGCAGTACGGGAATCGGTCTGGGATTAAATATTTTCCTGGGCAACAATACGCTGGCGGTGAATATGTCTGCTTTTACCACTTCCGTATCAAAAATTAATTCTACTGTCAACATCACTTTTCGGGGCCTGCCTTTCGCCGAAGTTGATGAAGTCAGGCGTGTGAGTAATTTTACGGCTGACAGCGGTGATATTCAGCGTGCAGGAACTAACTGCCTGGACACCGGCGGCGTCACCTGCCAGCGGCAGAGTTATGACCGCACGAATGGAATTTTACAGTTTAATGCCACGCAGCTGAGCAGTTTCTCTGCCATCGAATTAGGATGTTTTGATTTAACCAGAACACGAAAATTAACGCATGATGTCAGCAATGCCAGCGGCTGTTTTACTGTCAGCGCCTCCAACATCACATTGGACTGCCAATCCTATAATCTTTCTTTTGGAACGAATGGACTGCGGGGAAGCGCTGTCAACAGCAGCGGATTTACCAATGTTACAATTAAGAATTGTGAAATTCTGTTAACAAATTTTACCTCAAGAACGTATGAGCTTGATGCTATTGTACTGCAAGGCGGCAGCGGCCATGTTCTGTATAATAATACCATCTATATTGCCGATACCAACCGCTCACGGGGAATCGTACTCAGTGGCGCAAATAATAGTATTATTGAAAATAATTCTATCACCTTAAATACCAGTGTTGGCAGCGCACTACGCCTTGAAAGCGCGTATAATACGTCTGTCAGAGGAAATGTGATCAACTTTTCCGGGTTAAGTGTTGCTGGTATTGCTCTTTCACGAAGTTCTAACAGCACGATTATAGAAAATAAAGTTACTGCTAATGGAGAGCAGGAACAAGGCCTTCTTCTAGCAGAAGTTTCTTCTGACAACTGGATTGAATCAAACTCTTTTCGTGCACTGAGCACTGGAACTGCAACTCAAATTACCAATTCTTCCCGCGGCAATACCTTTCTGAATACTAATTTCACGTCTTCTTCTGGTGTTGAAATCAATGATAGTTCTGGAAATGCTTCCGTGAATTATCTTATCTATAACAATTCCTTCGGTGAAATCCGCTGGACTGATGAGAATAATGTCAGTACTTTAACCAAAATGGATGTCGATTCTGACGGCCGAAATGGTTTAGGGTTAGGATTAAACTTGTTTATCGGCAACAATAGTCTTGCCTTCAACCTTTCTGCATTTAGTTTTACGGAAACGACGCTCAATGCCAGCACGAACATAACCTTAAAAGGATTGCCGTTTGCGCAGGTTGATAGGATCATACGAGCAGAAAGTTTTGAAACAGCTGGTAATATTATCCTTGCCAAGGGTTCTAATTGCAACGGAACGAGTTGCGCTTTTTTTAGCTACAACAGCAGCAGCGGGGAACTGCGTTTTAATACAACTGGATTCAGCAGTTTCGCTGCCAGCAATAATTCCATTCCTGCTCTCAATTCTACATTGCTGAATACGACTGATATTACTCTCAATGGCACTGATCAGAATTTGACTTTTGTTAATCTTACTAGTGATCCTGACGGGGACCGCGTTTTTGTGATCCTCAATTGGTTCCTCAATGGGACATCAATAACTGTTTTGAACCTGCCATTTGAAGGAATAAATAACACACCAACGAATAATATTTGGGATTATTCTCCGTACAGCAATAATGGTTCTGAACAAGGTGGAGTGGTTTGGAATTCCAGCGGCGGCTTTAATGGAAGAGGCGCCTACGAGTTTGGCGTTACTAATGCTTTTATTAATCTTAGTTCTTACCCCAGCAACCGCACTAACAATACTGCATTTTCGATTGAAGTTCAGGTTCGTCCCACGAGCTTAAGCGGCTGTGTTGACTGCGGGATCATTAAATCGGTACGGGATGCCGATGGGCTGCTTGGTGATTTTATTCTTTCTATCAACAGCACCGGCGCTGTCCGCTTTTTTAACTTGCGCAACGATGGGTCGGATACGGATGGGCTCAGCTTTACCGCTGATACTGTTATTACAGGAGGAAATTCATTTTACCATCTTGTCGCCACCTGGAACGGATCCGAGAATACAATTTATGTCAATGGCGCTGAACAAACGATTATCGGCACTGCCACAACTGGAACGTCATTTGGTGCCGCTGCAGAAATTGGAAGACTGAATAATACAGCTGGATATTATTGGAACGGCACTATCGATGAAGTACGCATTTACAATCGATCATTGTCGCCGGAACAAGTACGCGCGCTCTTTCAGAATAGGACAAATGAACTCGTTGCCAATGAAACGGACAGGAATAATAGATGGTATGTTACTGCGACACCAAATGATGGCAAAGAAGACGGCATTACCATAAGGTCAAACAACGTAACTATCCGCAACAGTCCGCCGTTATTTAATGAAACTCTTGTTGATCAGTCTATCACTTCCGGCCAAACTCTTTCTTTTGGCGTACGATGCCGTGATCCTGATCTGGAAAATGTTACCTACTCTGATAATACCAATTTTTTTGATATTGCTACTGTTACGGGAACGGTTACTGATACACCGACTACTGCTGAAGGAGGAAGTTATAACATAACTATTACCTGTAGTGATTATTCCAGCGGCAGTACAAGCCAGACGTTTATCTATACTATCAGCACACCGTCAGGCGGCGGCGGAGGCGGCGACAGCGGAAGTTCTGCGCCAGCTCCGTCTTCTCCACCGCCATCAGCGCCGGCGCCGCCAGCGGAAGAAACGCCGCCAGCAGAAGGTGATATTGGATTTTATACTCCTCCAGAGGTTGCGGAAGCCAGGGAAGAAGGCATAACTCTCGGAGAAGCGACGGTAGACGAAGTAGGAGTGATGGAAGCAGGCTCCGAAGCGGGTGGATTTGCCCGCCGCGGCGAACTGCTTGTGATAACACCGAACTTAACCATGATTGATGATATTGAACAATTTCGGAAAGTAAGAATCTATAAGATCATATTAGAAAATAAGGGTGTTAAAAAAATGAGGCTTTTTCCGAGGTTATTCCAGGACATTGATGATCCTTTTTTTATTGTTACCAGAAAAACACTTGGTTACAGCGACTCATTATTTGAACGCATTGCCAGGTTATCGTATTCCACAACGCCTGTTGCCGGACGATTACTGGAAGCAGAGATTCTGAATCCGGAACAAATCATCTTAGAGCCTGGAGAAAAGATAGAAAAAATTATTGAAGTCAAGGAAGGATTGGCGACGCCGGATGAAATCAGGATTCAATTTTTTACCGGTGAAGAAGTTGTCTTTGAGCAGAACATTGAAGTCGAGGCAAAAATATTTTCAGGAACGGCGTTAGACATCGATGATGACAATAATAAGATTGATATTTACACTTTTATCGTTCCTCCCTTTGCAGTTGGAAAGCTGGAAGAATATTATGCCCAATCTGCAATCACTGGTGCTGCAGTGTATACTAATGTCGAGCAGAGTGATGTCTATCAGTTGGAAATAACGCTACGGAAAAAAGGTGATGATGCTGTTGTCAGGCCGAGCATCATCAAAAAACTGCTTCACCAGCTTTTCGGCACTAAAACCTATTTTGCGGATCTTTACGGTCCGTATGAATTAAAGAAAGAGCAAATCTTTGTCTTTGCCCAGCAG
>JAUYPT010000116.1 GCA_030695685.1 Nanobdellota archaeon
CTGCTGCGATTGGGATTTTTTACTTCTGGATTTTTGAGAGAGGATTCTTAATGAATATTCAACACTTTCCGCAAACCCATGCTAAAGACAATCGAGAGAATAATATACAACCCCAGCCATCCTGGCTGCCAATTAAAGAGAGGAACTGTAAAATCACCCAGCGGTTTTAGCTTATTGTGATTAATCTGAATCTGTTTAATGTCAGAATTTTCATACGTCGAAACTGGCGGTTCATACTTTAATTCCGTTGTAATGAGCACTTTCTTTGTCTGCTGATCTGCTTTTGTTTTTACTGTCAGGAAATGTTCTCCTGCAGTACTTTTTACATTCCAGGTTACAGCGCCGTTGGCAATAGTTTGAATTTGATCATTTACAATCGTTGTTTCTTCTTCCACCAGCAGTTCTACATCGCCGGTAATCCCCTCAGCAAACTGCGCAGTAAGGCTATAACGTTCATCCGGAAAAATAGGCTCATACATTAAATGCGCGGACATCCAGCCGAAAATTAATAAAATAGGCAGCATGGTGAATAATGTCGGCTTAAAAGAATGTTTCATGTATTCCATGTTTTTACTCATTGCTTCTTTCTGCACCCGCATCATTTCATCAGGATTAGACTTTAATTCTTTCATCTTTTTCTGATACTCTTTCTGCTCTTCTTTCAAACGCTTCATTTCTGTTTGATTGGTCAAATATTTATAGGCTAACGTAATCAAGAGGGAAATAGTAAATGCTAAAATAATAATTCCAAGGATAGGGCTAATATTTAGTAAAGGCTGTACTACAGGATTTAAGACAGGATCTAAAATGACCATATTAACACTAAAAAGTATGAAGATTATTTATAAATCTGTTGGTCATTCTTTCCGCTCCAACGTCAGCGTTCCAAATGTTGTTTCGATCTCCGCATACTCCATAAAATGAGGATGTTCCTTGCGCAAACCCAGGCGGATGGCAATGTTCTTTTCTCCCAGCAACTGATCAATATTTCGTACGTTGTATAAAACTAAGGGAATTGTGGAATGATCTCGGGTAATAATTTTTTCTTCCATTTTTTCTAACGACACCTTCTCTTCCTGTCGTCCATACACCGCAGGCCATTCCCATTTTGCATCCACTATTTTTTCAAGATTGGGAGCATGGATTACTGCTGCCAGTACTGCAAACAGGTCAGGAACATTCCCACTAGGCGTATCACCGCAGGAAACAGCAAACAATTTGCCATCATCCCATTTCTTACATTCTTTTTGCCGGTTCTGAAAAAGCAGCCCAAATTTTAACTGTTCGATGATTGTATTGCGCCCCTGCGTGTCAGGAATATTCTCTTTCAATTCATAGAAATACCGTGAAAGAGCAAAATTGCCATCGTTATAATCATTGGTAGACCGGATACTGGTAATATTGACGCCGGTAATACTCTTAACAAGTTTGCTGTCCGTCTTAACTTCAAAATGACTTTTTAAAATAGGCACTCCTTTGGAAGGGAGATCATAGCGATATTCCCAGACAACAGAACCTACATCAGGCTTAAACATAAATTCCGGGCCGTGAAGAGTATACTCAAAATGATGTTCCTTTCCTGGAGGAATAGTAGTATTACCAGAAGGTACAGCACTATAGAACAATAATGCACATAAACTTGTTGTTACTGCCTTCCACATTCCTTCCACACCGGATTATTCCATAAATTTTCTCATTGCCGGATGTACATCCATCAGATGCTGTTTGGCAATTTCTTCATAGAGCTTATAGACAATCATGACGGCAAGCAGTATTCCTGTTCCTCTCGATAATGCTCCAGTTAAATCAGCTACCGAAGCCAATAACCCGATAGCAGCACCGCCGACAATCGTCAACGGCCAAATATACCTATTCAGAATCAATTCTAAAACCCGTTCATCCCGCCGAAAACCGGGAATCTGCAGTCCTGAGGAGAGGATTTGCCGTGCCTGGCTTTTGGCATCCATATTCGCTGTCTGCACCCAAAAGATACTAAAGATAACAGCACCAATGATCATCATCGATGTATAGATTACCGCCTGGCCAAACTGAGCCAGGGAAAAACTCCCTTGAATAATGCTCTGGACAACATCCGGCGGCTGAATCCAATAGACTAAACCGCTTGCCGGAACATTACCAGAAAATGTTCCTAAGATAGGATGACCCCAACGCTCCAATAAACTGGCAAAAAGCTGAATATTAGCCATTAATGCTGCTACCAGAATAACAGGGATATTGGAAGTATAGAAAAAATTAAGAGGCCAGCGCATGCCATAGCCGCGAACTTTGCCAAAGGATAATGGAATTTCCACTTTCATCGCCTGGCCATAAACACAAATCGCAAAGACAATAATGGTAGATATCACTGCCGCTAACTGTAAAGTTGCTGTTGTGACATCCCCAGCAGATAAGGAGACAAAAAATGCCGGAATAGCACCGGCAGGAATATCAGGATTCGTCGGCGAAGGCAAAAAGTTAAATGCCCGGATGAAGATCTGCTGTGCTACTCCCCCTGCAATAAAAAGTGAAATGCCCGAACCGAAACCCCATTTGGAAATAACTTCATCCATAAACATAATTAAGATGCCGCCTAAAATAAGCTGTAAAATTAAGATTAACTCCATCTGAAAAAAGAGTGGCGTGCCAGCTAATGCTGGCGACGGTGCTAAGCCGCCCATAAAAACATAAATTGCCCCTTCAAAGATGATAAAGAAAATAGAAAGGATTTTCTGCAATCCTTGAAATCGCTTCCTGCCTTCAGGAGATGTGAGATCAAACTTTAAAATGCCTGTTCCGGAAAGCAATTGCAACACAATTGATGCGGTTACGATAGGCCCAATTCCTAACGAAATAATACTGCCAAAAGAAGCCCCTAAAATGATTGATAAAAATTCAAACTGCTGCAGGGCATTATCACCTAATCCAAACAAAGGAATAAACCCCATCACAAAAAAAAGAACCAGCGTCAGCAAAGTCCATTTTATCTTTTCCTTGAACGGAAGCTTCTTTTGCAATGGTCCTTTGACCTCAGGGAGGTTGGAAAGGATGGTGTCAAGTAAACTCATGGGGAAATATTTTATGCTGCTGCGCCGGCGCTGCTTTTTTCCGGAGCGGCAATATTGCCGCCGGCAGCTTTTACTTTCTCTTCTGCACTGGGACTATAGTGAGCAACATGTAGTTTTAATTTTACGGAAACAGTTCCGGTACCAAGTAATTTTGAATATCCTAATTTTGTCAAATCAATGGTATAAAAATGACCTTCTTTCACAGCTTTCCCGGATTCTACCCACTGTGCCAGCCGCTGATCTGTAAAGTAGCCTACATTGATGATGTGACTCAATTTTTGATGTAAATTATGAGTTCGTCGCGGAGTAAACCCACGGCTGCCTAATACAATACCATATTTTTTATGCCCGGCACGCTTACCGCTGCCAGCCCGCCCTCGTCCGCCTCTGCTACCAGCACCACGGCGTTTCTTATGATGGCCGCAGCCGTGGCTTGTATGACCTCGGTACTTGGTTACTTTCTTGCGTTTGTTGGTTACCATGTTCAGTAAATGATATAATCTCCTTTTGCATCAAACATTGTTTCGTTTAAATTAATATTGTTGCCATTTTTAATAATATGAATTCCTTCAAAATTATCGTTATCGAGCATGGCATTAACTGCATCGTTCCAATAAACTAACTGAGAGTCATAATTTTGAGAGCTGAGTTTCCCTATTATTAATCTTGCAAACGTCTCTGCAATTAAATCATTAGTAGGTACACTTTTCAAATAATCCAGTATTGTTTTGTTACTCATTTTAATCACATTTAATTATATAATTTTTAAATCCAAAATGACCACCAGGTGCAATCAAATTTCCGTTACTAATAAACCTATACCAATCACTACCAAGAGGAAAATTATTCAATGTAATCCCTTCAAAGTCATCGCCATCAAGCATCTGTTCAACCTGCTCCAGGGAATAGTGAGCTGAAGGGTCACAATTGTTGGAACTGACATTTGTAAAGATGTCAGGAGTGCCGCATCTATAACCCCCATAAAAATACTTGTTTATGAAATCATCAAGTTCGTAGGCCGTCATCTTACAACATCCTCAGGATCAAATCATTCATCTCTGTCCCTCGATAACCAAGAGCGCCGCTGGCTTTAAATTGTATTTTGATGCCTTTCCACTCAAATCCTTTCCGCGGCGGACTTAACCTAAAATAAGGCTTGTACTTCTTTCCATTCTGATCTAATACTTTATATTGATATTTGCCTTTGGAATCAGTCAAGCGCCCCTGGTATTCTAATCCTCGCTTCTGGATTAATTGAGCAAAGAGATCATCACTCACTTCTCCCCAGGTAATATAATCTTTTACTTTATTAAACATTCCCCGGTTGACAGGATTATCAACAACGACAACGCAATGATTTTTACGCTGTAAGAGCAGCATTGCTAACGTATCTTTAATAGGTTGGGGTGTTTTTACCATTCCCCTAACTAAGATTGCCGCTATTTTTTTTCCTGTTAACTGCCCTGTATTTTTGACAGTGCTATCTTTTCCTGTTTCAGAAAGCGGCATTTTTGGTGATGCCGTTTTAGAAGACGGAGAACTTTCGTGAGGAGAATGCGGTTTTAATCGAGAAGCAACTTCCTGCTGTTCTGCAGCCCGCTGTCTCATTAAAACGGATTTGCTCTTCTGCTCCAGGGTAAAATCTGCTGTTTTCATTGTTTTAATTACGGTGTTTTAACAACCTCAACTTTAGTAGTAATAGGTTCTTCCGCATTCTTTAATGTGCCTTCAACAATCGCCAAATTCTCAATATCTTTCGGCTGCACCTTAACTTCGGATAACTTTCGCAGCGCATCAATCAGAGCGCCAATAAGATTTAATTTTGTTTTCGTCTGTCCTGACGTTTTTGACCAAATATCCTTGACTCCCGCTAGCGTTAATATTTTAGCACATTCTTTCTCTATGCACAAGCCTTTACCTCGCGGTGCTGGTATCAATCGTAGTCGTGTAGATCCACATTTTCCTTCCACTTCAAAAGGAATGGAATTTGGTTCCCTCGATCCGGATTCCCAACTGCCGCTGCCACGGCGTATTCTCATTAAGTTTAAGCGAGCTTTTCGCCGAGCTTTGTCTCGTGC
>JAUYPT010000117.1 GCA_030695685.1 Nanobdellota archaeon
GCGATAAGGGAGGAAGCATGCATTCCATCGTCAATAATCCCGGAACAATGAGTATCGAAGAGATTGCAAAGATGTTTAAATCAAAGCGATGATTATGGATCACGTAGCCATTCTTTCCAAAAAAGGAGATTTTCTCCGTAAAATAATCTCTGGAGAAAAAACCATTGAATCGCGCTGGACTATTCCTAAAATAACCCCTTACGAGAATATCTCGTCAGGCGATACAATTTATTTCAAAGAATCTGGAGTTCCCTCCATTACGGCAAGAGCCAAGGCAGGAAAGACTTTATTTTTTGCAGATTTAAATCATTCCAAGATAGAATCAATACTTATAGAATTTAGCGCCGCGCTCGGTGTAGATTTATCATACTTAGAAAAGATTAAACAGAAGAATTATGGCACTCTTGTTTACTTGCTGAATGTTGAAAAAATTAAGCCATTTGAAATCAACAAAAAAGGATATGGGACCGGCTGCGCCTGGATTACAGTTGAAGATATTAAGACCATTAAATTGTAGAAATCTTTATATAAAAAGTTCCTTCTTTCCGAGCTAATGGCGGTGTAGCTTAACCTGGTTTATAGCGCCACGCTCATATGGTTGAGCGATGAGGCTTGATGCCAATGACTAAACTCGACAAATAACTGGGTTACGTGGAGGTCGGGGATTCAAATTCCCCCACCGCCATCTTTTCACAATTTAACAGAAATATTTTTATATGAAGAAAGATAAAAAGATAAAATGAGAACAGTTTTTGATCTAGAAATCAGAGCAAATGGATATATTGAAAGTTTTAATGTAGAAGGAATTTTTGTCGCTGCTCATTTTCCCTATAAACATGCCACTGCAATTAAAATTCCTAATGGAAATATTTTAGAACTTTCTGGGATGCTAGGATTTAATGAAAAAGGAATTATTCCAGAGCCAAATAATCCTTTTTTACAAACAAAATATGCATTGCAAAACATTGCGCTAGTCATAAGTGCCGCTCTCGTTCATTATAATCATAATAGATTCCTCTCTGGCGAGATAGAAACACTTGTTTCGCTAGAATTTATTATCTCAACACGTGTTGATCTTAAAAATATAAAAGATATAAGTGAAGTAAATAAGGCATATAAAGAAGTAGGAGTACCGTATGCAGCAAGAACCGCGATAGAGACTGGGAAACTTCCGCTGGACGCTCTTGTTGAAATTACCGCAACTGCTTTTATTCCAAAAGCAGAACAAACTTTTACTGGTTTTTAATTATTTTCATATGGTTCACAAAGCAGAAGAAAAAGACAAGCACTGCTGTTTCAGATGCAAATCCTGCCACGTTGACATCTACAAATTAAACGGCAAGAAATACATCTCCTGCTTAGACTGCGGGCATGAAATGATCTATTCTCAAGAGAAACATTTAAATACGAAGATTTAGGTTTTCTTGTTCATGCCGCGATGGCACAACCTGGTACTGCGCAAGCCTGGAATTTATTTCCTGCAAGCTTGTTTCCGCAAGGATCTCCCGGTTCAAAAAGCAAGTTACACTGTGCGAGTCGTGCTCATGTGGGGTATTCATTTCATTCAACCCCACGACGGCGCATGATAGTGTAACTCTTAACATTACATTGAAAATCCGGGTCGCGGCGTTTCTTTTTAATTTCTCACCAAAGATTTTAAATAACCACTCATTCTAAAATTTATTGATGCCAGCATCGCCTAATCCGGTATGGCGTCGGTCTCGAAATAAGAGCCCCCAGCGCGGCTCTTATCAACTCACGGCAACCAACGAGTCAACCGATCCCTCTGGGATTCCCGGTTCAAATGAAGCACAGAACGAAAGCTTATGGAATTCCGGGTGCTGGCGCTTTTTTTTTAATTATCAAAGAACAACTAGAACAGTCTAACAAAACGCTTATAAATAAGCTGCTGTAAGCCTCTATAATGACCTCAGAATCGGATAAACCATCCACGCTTACTTCTCTCTTGGAAGAAACAAACTTTGCAACGTACTATACAGAGACTGCTAAAAATTACCTTACAAAATTACTTGATGAGCAGCAATCAATTATTGACATTCCTAATTTTATGACAACGCTTCCCCACGAAAGCTATTCCAGCGTACGGGAACACGTAGCAGTATCTGCAACCCTTGCCGCAATCTTGGGAGATAGCCGTTTAGAAAATCTTCTCGGAAAATGGACTCAACTGCAGCAGGGCTATGCCAAGCAAGTTATATTTGACCTTAATTCCGGTGTTCAAGAACAAAAAAATCAGCTGGCGTACTTTGACCAGGAACTGAAGGCAGGCGAAGCAGAGAGACAAGACTACGAAAAATTAAGCAAGATTGCAGTCGGAAATTTAAGTACGGAACAACTTCAACATTTTGCACAGCTCAAATTAAAAATAACAGGCCTTGATACAACAGCAAAAAAACGAGAGCAATTGCATCGTTCCATGAGTGGAATTTCCAAAGCAGAACAGACCTTAACAAGACTTATTGAAAGTGACATCGACGCAATTCATTATCTAATCCCGTCTGCAAAGCAAACTTTGGAGCATCTCGCTCATAAAACATACGACGGGCCGGAGTTTATTCCTTTTTCTGTTTCCAAAAAAACAAACATTGCAGATACCTTTTTGCGCAACGCTGAAACGCCAAGCATCATACCACATGATAAACAGAGAAAATTAGATCTAACAAATTTACCGCCAGTACTGTCAGAATTAGTTGCTATCTACCAGCATATCACTGCCCAAAAGCCGGGAACAACGATTATTCCCAGTAAAATAGTAGAGACACTTGGCGCACAAAAAATAATGGCTAGAGGTTTAGGATCTTACCTCGAAGACCATGCCGTCATTTTTGGCGTTGCCAAACGGGAGAATCCCGGATCCAGAACATTTACACGGCAGGAAACCGGTACAACATTTGATACCCAAGGACTGATTAATTATCTCCTTTCCAACCGCTTGCAGCAGGAAGATCAGCAGGAAGTAAATCAGTTTTATTTTCAGAAAGCTTTACGATTACTGCGGGAGCAGCCGATTGCCTATGAAGGCTTCACCAAAGAAACAATAGAAATGATCGCTGAGAATCAAAGTTTACCGGTAAGCGGAATGTATATTGCCCGAAATCTGAAGAAAGAGTCGGGTGTCAAATGTATAAAGCCGGCGCGGACTCAAAATCAGCATGATGTCTATGTCTTTGATGAAATTATACCCACATCCCGGCAAATTGAATATACTTATGAAGCAGTTAAAGAGTTCGGCCTCACCCGCTTCACTCTTCGTGAACTGGTGCTGAAAGTTACTAGCATCCATACTGATTACAGGATACTCTCACCTGTTGCAGAGAAAGTAATCACCGAAAATGGGGAACAATGGGAAGTGGAAAAAGTATGCAACGAACCCATTAAGTACCAGACAAGAAATTCTCCGCAGGAAACGAAAAAGAAGCCAAAAGCAGCAGTAAAAGATCGGCGGCTGATGTAATACTATCTGTTCTACAATGCCATTTCCCCTCGCAACACAACATTGGGCAGAAGAGATGAAAACAAAGCTAGTGCAATATCTGACAGTTAAACAGCATTCTAATTTAGAATCAATGGTTTCTTCTTCAATCATGCGTGATGATAGTATCAGCAG
>JAUYPT010000122.1 GCA_030695685.1 Nanobdellota archaeon
CAAAAGAAGCTGCCAATTTAATAGGAGGACTATTATTTTCCAATATTCGCCGCATGAGCATGCTGCCGGGAATTGCCCACTTCCTGCTGGGAGCAAAAGATATGCAGGGAGTTCACTTATATGATTTATTCCCTGATGGCAGCGTTACCAAAATTAGAGATTTCATCTCCTCTGGTTCCGGCTCCGTGTTTGCCTATGGAGTATTAGAAACACAATACAATCCTGAGATGACCACAAACGAGGGTGTTAAGTTAGCAGTAAAAGCTGTTAATACGGCGCTCAACAGAGACAGCGCTTCCGGAAATGGAATTGATGTCATTGTCATAACCAACAAAGAGATTAAGCGGGTGATGAATAAAGAAGTAGAAATAACGTTGTAATCATTCTTCCTCTGAGATACATCCGTTATTTATCCAGGGAACACGTTTCTTGTTCCGTCATCACATTTAGAGTGTGTTTTAGTTTACACTAAGTACAATTTTATCAACTACATTCAAAACATGTAAGAGAATTACCATATGGCCGATATTTTAAAAGAAATAATCAAGGTTTTGCCGGAAGGCAAAATAGCGGACGCTGCCTTTGAAGGCGCAAATATAGTCCTCTACACAAAAGATAAAGAATATTTTTTGGACAACCAAGGAACCATTCGTAAAGCAGTACAGGAATTCAAAAAAAGAATTGAGCTGCGCCCTGATAATTCGCTCTGTGTAGAAATGGAAAAAGCGGAAAAAATTATCCGTGAGATGATTTCACCCGAAGCAGGGATTGATGAATTTATTTTTGATTCGCCGCGTTCTCAGGTTATCATTCATGCAGAAAAACCAGGATTAGTCATCGGCAAACAAGGCGAAACGTTACGTGAAATTGCCGCAAAAACGTTCTGGGTGCCGCAGGTTAAACGCATGCCGCCGATCCGATCTAAACTGATTGAAAGCATTCGTTCGGTATTGTACGAAAATGCTGATTACCGCAAGAAATTTTTAGACAGGACGGGACATCGGATTTACGACGGCTGGATTCGCTCTAAAAAACACGAATGGGTGCGCTTATCTTGTTTAGGAGCATCCCGACAAGTAGGAAGAACATGTTTCTTATTGCAGACACCGGAATCACGGGTATTAATCGACTGCGGCATTGACCCGGGAGAAGAAGGCACAGAAAGTTATCCTTATTTAGATGCGCCGGAATTTAACATCAGCGAGCTAGATGCTGTTGTCGTTACCCATTCTCATTTAGATCACTCAGGATTAATTCCATACCTGTTTAAGTATGGTTACAAAGGGCCAGTCTATTGTACAGCACCGACGAGAGATGTCATGGCCTTATTGCAGTTAGATATGGTTAAAATTCAGCGCTCGGAAGGAAAAGAGCCTATCTTCACCAGCGAGGAAGTTCGTCAAATGGTGCTGCACACCATCTGCCTGGAGTACGATGAAGTTGCTGACATCACGCCGGATGTCCGTCTGACACTCTATAATGCCGGCCACATTTTGGGAAGTTCTATTGTCCATTTCAATATTGGCAATGGCCTGCATAATTTTGCCTATACTGGCGACCTAAAATATGCCCGAACGAATGTCTTAGAGCCAGGCAATACACAATTTCCACGGCTGGAAACGCTGATGATTGAATCGACCTACGGCGGAAAAGATAATATTATGGCCGAGCAGGAAGCAGATGAATATTTAACCAAAGTTATCAAAGACACTTTCGAGCGCGGCGGAAAAGTATTGATGCCAGTATTAGGATCAGGACGGGCGCAGGAAGTGATGGTCATCATCGAGAGATTAATTCGTGAAGGCAAAGTGCCGAAAGCGCCAATTTACATTGACGGAATGTTATGGGATATTACGGCGATCCATACTGCTTATCCTGAATATTTAGGCCGAAATTTACGCCAGCAAATTTTCCATAAGGAAAATAATCCTTTTTTATCAGATATTTTTAAAAAAATTGGATCACAAAAGGAACGGCAGCAGCTGATATTAGAAGAAGGGCCGTGCATGATTTTAGCAACCTCTGGTATGTTAGCCGGCGGGCCTTCCGTGGAATATCTTAAAGGTTTAGCAGAAGGCAGTAAGCATTCTTTAGTGTTTAGCTGTTATCAGCCGCCAGGCAGTTTAGGGTATCGCATCCGGGCCGGTGAGAAAGAAATAACCTTCCGCGACAGCGCCAGGCCAGAAACACTGAAAATTAATCTGGAAGTGCATAAAGTAGAAATCACGAATCATTCCGACCGGCGGCAATTGATGAACTATATTAAACGCTGCAACCCGCAGCCGAAGAAAGTTATTATTGTCCATGGTGAAAGCTCCCGCTGTCTGGATTTAGCCAGTTCTATCCATAAACAGTTCCGCATTGAAACGGAAGCGCCGAAAAATCTGGATGTGATTAGGATAAAGTAAGAATGGGCATCAACATTGAATTCAATCCGGACTTAGCCTTGCGGCACATCGACTATTACAAACGTGGTCAACGGTTTTTAGAAGAATGCCTTCCAGAATTATTGGAAGCCGGAAAGAGGTATCATTTTCTCAAAGAAGGCCAGCGCAATTATTGGCTGGAAGGAGAAATACCACTTTTCCAGACGGAAGGCAAGGGACAATTCTCACGGCCGTTAGCCAGCATTGTCATTCTGGAAGCGACGCACTATACAATGGAAGGGACTCTTTTTACGAAAGGAATGTATGAAGTGATGGAAGTTTTTGATCCTGCTGATACGAGAATTCATTTTGAAGCGATGAGCAGGATAAAGAGATAAGATTCAAGAAACATTTTTATAGATATAAGAATAATTACATTTATGGTCAGCCCAAGCCCAGAATTATATGAACAGATTAAAAAGGAAATGAAACAGATTCAAAGTACGTTAGAAAATATTCTCACCCCTAACATTGCTTTTGATTTTAAAGCTACTCCTGACAAGCCGGAAGGATTTCCTCATTATGTTGAATTTAGGCGTGATGAGAATGAAGTTGCCAGGCTGTACTACAATTCTCAGCCAATAAGTTTAGTCGTTCTTGATGAGTCTTTCAGGCCTTACGCACAACAAATACAGCACCAACTTAGATGTAATGTATCCTATAATCTTCAACATTCTTAGATTAAATATTATTTATTTTTCTTTTCAATTAGACTATAAATCAAGTAAGTTAACACTAAACCAATAAGCATCATTTGCAAACCTGCATTAAATTCAGCAAAACTAAAAATACTACTAAAGCTATTACATTCATCACCAAAATTACATATATCTTTAAAACCTAATAATAAACCAAACAATCTAAATAATACTGTTCTTGCAAGAAAAAAGAAAATACCAACAGCAATAGAGACAATAACTTTTAATTTTGTAAGTTTA
>JAUYPT010000112.1 GCA_030695685.1 Nanobdellota archaeon
TGCGAGTGGTATCTACTTTCTTGCCCTTGACCTTGGCCGCCTGGTCGGGGTAGCGCCGGAGGCGCACGTCGCGCGCGCAAAAAAATAAGAAGTCTACACCACCAACATCTTTTTATATCTCCTTCTTTTTTCTTCGTTGTCCCAGCATCAGCCATGAAGGCTGTACCATGAACGGGACTACACGTCCTTCCACCACGGCAGCACGGCTGCTATAAAATACAGCCCCGACTTGATGCATAGCACTGAAGGGGCAGTGACATAGTCCGTGGAAGGGCTACAACCGGGCGGCTTTGGTATGTCAACAACAGGAACAACGATTCCAATGCGAATGGTAACAACAATCTTACCAATGACAATGGCCGCCTGGTCGGAATAGACCTGCTCATATTTGCTGGGATATTTTCTACTATGGAAATTTCAACCATTTCTCTTTTTGACCAGCTATGTCATTATGATAATTTATATCTGGCATATTGGAAAGCACGAAAAGGAAAGACACAGAGAAAATACGTTCTTGATTTTGAAGAAAAATTACAGGAAAATCTTCTGCGGTTGCAGCAAGAACTTCAGTCTCAAACGTATCATCCGAAGCCTTTAGAAACATTCATTCTCCGTGATCCCAAGACAAGGAAAATCAGTAAGTCTGATTTTCGTGACCGTGTTGTCCATCATGCACTCTGCAATATCATTGAACCATTGTTTGAAAAGGGCTTTATTTATGATTCCTATGCCAACAGAATCGGAAAAGGAACATTGAAAGCAGTACAACGATTTGATGAATTTAAGAGAAATGTTTCTAAAAATAATACCGCCATTTGTTTCGTGTTAAAAGCAGACATTAAGCATTATTTTGAAACGGTTGATCATGATATTTTATTCAGTATCCTGAGCAAGAGAATTCATGATGAGAAGGCATTATGGCTAATCAAAATAATTCTGGCCAACCATTCCACCACTGCACCAAGCAAAGGAATGCCTCTGGGCAATTTAACATCACAATTTTTTGCTAACATCTATCTTAATGAGTTGGATCAATTTGTAAAACATACTCTCAAAGCAGGATATTACATTCGATACGTTGATGACTTTGTGATTCTTCACTCATCCAGCAATCTATTGAAAATGTATGAGCAGAAGATAGGCTTATTCTTGCGGAAAAAGTTAGCCTTAGAACTTCATCCGCACAAATCAAAAATTATTACCCTAGAATCAGGCATTCATTTCTTAGGATTCAGGATATTCTATCATTACCGGCTCATTCGAAAGAAAAATATGCATAAGTCTCAACAAAAGTTTCGGCAGCTACAGCAAGAATATCAAGAAGGATTGCTGGATCGGGAGAAAGTTATCGAATATCTCGAAGGCTGGCTGGCGTTTGCATCACAGGCAAACACCTATAAATATCGAAGACGGTTAATACGATGGTTTAATCAAGCTTTCCCATTGGAACAGAAGAAACCCATGGTGGTTTTACAAAAACACCAGAACCTGATGATAAAATCGGAAGAAAGCCAGATACAGTTTACAGTTCAGAAAACGCACCAATTCTTCCGAAAAGGCCTGTCTGTTTCGGAAGAGTTGGTGGCGGTTGGAGAAGCCTTGATGTCAGCAGTGGAAATAAACACACAACAGAAAGGGATTGCTATTGATGTAGAGAAAGTGTTTATGGAAATACCGACAACGTCATAAAAATGCGGAAAAGCATTTCACCCCGCCCTAAAGGGCGAGGCTTGAACTGAAACACTTTCTTGACCCCGCATTTTTAGGACACTAGAAAAGAACCTCGGCTTAAAAGCCAAGGCTTTCTTTTCTTCGTGTAAATTAAGTCATTTCAAGGGACGCACGAGACCACCATACTACTTAAGAGTAATAAAATAACCACAAAGCTTATAAACTAGTGCCCTTTCTAAGCCGTAAAGGAGGATTAAAAACTATGACTCAATTACAATTAGACGGACCAACTGTACATACAACGTATTACGGCAAAAACGTAGAACAAATGCCTAAACTTCTTGCCGAGGGGAAAGAACCAATGAGTGTGGCTCATTTAATGGAACAACGACTGGCAGCGCGACACCAAGGAGTAAGTCCAGCACAGCATGACGCGTGGTGGGATAATTATTTTGACAATGCTGATTTGTGGCTGCGACACCCGGACAAAGGTGGAAAAGTTGTTCCGTACAGTGCGCAAGTTCTTAATTTTCTTCAAAAAAATCTTAACCCTGAAACCAAATTAGTGAATTATGCGGTTCCCTTACCCGATGGATTATACGAAGCCATGGAAGGATTAGAATTGAAAACCGCTGATATTCAACGCTTACATTCGCGAGGATATACTCTTAAAGAAGCCAAGAAATCAGAGGTATGGAGAGAGTTGGCGCGGACACAAAAACGCTTAGATAATTATGTTGGTGCTGTTGTTGCGGAAACGGGCAGAGAGCGAGACTTAATGAATATCTACTTTAGTGACGCTTCAAACGTTCCAACCGGGCGGCTTTGGTATGTCAGCAGCAGGTACTACGTTTCCGGTGCGCTTGG
>JAUYPT010000127.1 GCA_030695685.1 Nanobdellota archaeon
TTGCCTTTCAGATGCTGATATCGTGGATCATCAGGATTATAAAAGAGTGCTACACAGGCTGGAATCAATTCCGGTCGTGTTGTCGAAATAATTAACTTTTTATTACCGCTTTTGAAAATGATATCATTAAAGTGCGATTTCATTTCTACATTGTCAAATTCTGCTTGCGCGATGGCGGTCTGGCATTTGATGCACCAGGTGATCGGTGATTCCTGCTGGTAAATCCGTTTTTTGTGGTAGAGATCGATAAATGATGCTTGTGATGTTATCTGGCAGTGTTTGTTGATCGTGGAATAAGAACGTTTAAAATCAGCAGAGATGCCAATCTCCTTCCAGCTGCGGATGAATGTAGGCTTTTCTTGTTCAATGAATTCGTTGCAGATTGTAACAAAATCCTGCCGGCTCATTTTTGTGGACAGAACTTTCCTTTTGTCTTCCACTAATCTTTCCGTTGGCAGTCCATTATCATCAGTTCCGAAGGGAAAAAAAACATTTTTGCCCCGCATTCGTTGAAATCGCACAATAATATCTTGTTGTGTATAACTGAAAGCGTGCCCGATATGCATTTTTCCAGAAACAGTCGGCGGCGGCGTATCGACAGCATAGGTTTCTTTTTTGGCATCAGGATGAAACTCGTAAAGATCATTCTTTTCCCAATATTGCTGCCATCGTGGCTCTGCTTCTTTGGGGTTATAATGCTGCGGGAGTTCCATAACACCAAGAATGATGGGTTTATTTAAAAAATTAATTGGAGTTGAGAAGAGAAGTTATGGTATCAGAAGAAGTTGCGGCAGTATAGATACTAGATACTATTAATGGTTATAAATAACAACTCACTGGCAGTGTCCATGACTTCCTTGGAAAATCTTCTGCAGGAATTACTTGGCGATCTACCCATTCGTGAATTTGATCTTCAATGGATTAACAATAGCGCTATTGATAATGATGGGATTCGGGAATCGTATAAGCTGTTGAGAAAGTATGGCCTTAGCAACCAGAAAATTGCTTCAAAAGCAAACTTGCTCGGCAAGCATCCTGAGGATTTAGAAAAAAATTATACCCTCTTACGAGAGTTAAAAATTAAAAAAGGTAAGATTGCTACCTACGCTTTTTTACTGGGTCTTAATCCGGAAAATGTCAGGACAAAACGCCTTTTTTTGAAGATGATTGGTGTACGCCCGGCAAAAATTGCCCAGGAAGCACATTTATTAGGACGGAAAATCGAAACGTTGGAGGCAAACTATCAATTATTATCACAATTAGGATTATCAGATACTACTATTGTGGCACATGCTGACCTTTTGGGAAAGAAACAAACCACGCTCCGGCGAAACCATCGCCGATTGCAAAAATTAGGAATTAGTCATGAAAGGATAGCTGCTTACCCTCGTTTATTAGCACGCGGGAAAGACGCGCTCTATGGCAATTACCGCTTGTTGCGAAAGTTAGGTGTAAGTCCAGGCTGGATTGCCTCCCAAACTCATCTCCTTGGAAGAAATCCCCAGACACTTCAGGAAAACTATGCACGACTGAAATCCCTCGGTTTACGTGATGCGAAGATTGCTGCCAATGCGAATTTATTAAGCCGGAATCAAGAGACGCTGGCACAGAATTATCAGCATCTTCAACGTGTGGGATTAAGTGGACTGGCAATTAATCTTCATGCCCATCTGCTCGGAAATGATCCTAAAACGATTACCAAAAATTACCGCGCCTTACGAAAATTAGGATTGGATAAATCTCAGATTCTGGCAATGCCATCATTACTTTCCGCAAATTCAGAAACGATAAAAGGAAATTATCAAGCCCTTCGTACATTGGGCGTGAAGAAACAGAAAATTCTTACTCATTCTGCTCTCCTCGTAAAAGACCAAAAAACAATTGCTCGGCATTATCAACATCACGTTGGATTATTACGCCATGATTATAGTGACCGCAAATCTGCTCGAAAATTCCTGATAAGCCAGCCGCAGCTATTAGGTGTTTCACCGGAAACATTTGAAGCTAATGTACAGTATTTATCCTCATTAGACATCACTGTTACGGCAGCATTTTTGTTAGGAACGAAAGTTCAGACCAAACGGCAGAAAATAGCGTATATCTTGCGTGAGCATTTTGATTATCAGAACTTATCTCCTGGAGAAAAAAGAGAAGCAATGGGCAGGGCACGTGAATTTGTGAGCAAATATTCCGGTTTCTTAGGTTATTCACTTGCTGCGTTAGAAAAAAATAAGGATCGATTGGAAGAAAGATTAAACCGTATGCGATAGTAGTATCACTCCGTCATTTTCTTTCCTCTACTTCCACTTTCAATAACACCATTTGTCGTTATTTGTCTAAATTCTGCTTTCTCCTGCAGTTCTTGAATATTCCTGCCGCCGCCGTAACTGATGCCGCTCTGTATTCCTTTCACCAGGCTGCTGATGACGTTGGCAACTGGTCCTTTGTAGTCGACAAGGATAGAAACACCTTCAACATAGACATTTTTGTTATCCGTATTCATTCTATCTCGTCGTTCCAGTTGGCTTTCATACGATGCGCTGCCTTTGTACAGCTTATACTTTTTTCCTTCTTTGAGGATAATTTCTCCTGGCGCTTCGTCAGTGCCGGCAAAAAAACTGCCGGAATAAATTGTGCTGGCACCAGCAGCAAGCGCTTTTGTCGCATCCCCAGGATGTTTCATGCCACCGTCGGCAGCGATAGGGATATTATATTTCTGCGCAACGCTGTACACATCCATAATTGCTGTCAGCTGTGGAACCCCTGCACCAGACATCAATCGTGTTGTACACACTGCGCTCGGCCCGATGCCAACTTTTAATCCATCGGCACCGGCGGCAATTAATTCTTCTGCTGCTTCTGCGGTGGTGATATTCCCGACCATGACATCGATAGAATACCGCGACTTTAATTCTTGCAATCGTTTGATGACATGATCGGAATGAGCATGAGCAACGTCTAATACCAACACATCAACGCCAGCATCACGAAGAGCAGCAGCGCGCTCCATCGTATCTTTAACACCAAGAGCTGCACCGACCAAAGCATTCTCAAAGCTTCTTTTGACTGTTTTAACTTCTTCGACCTGCTCTTCAATGGTGTTAAACTGGTGGATTATTCCTAAACCTCCTACTCTGGCCAGAGCGATAGCCATGCTATGTTCGGTTACCGTTGCCATATTAGAACTGACCAACGGCAGACTCAGCGGCAGATTTTTCGTAAAATAGGTGCGGAGATCCGCTTCGCTGCGAGAGGAAAGTACTGTTTTCTTAGGAACAAGAAGTACATCATCAAATGTAAGCCCTAACCTCATTTTTTTTCATCTGTAGTAAATTTTTTTGATTTAAATAGATTGTGGGAATGCAAAGACTATAATTGCTGTAGATTCTTTTACACCATTTGGTATATACTTTCTACTACCGTGAACTTTAAATAGAATCATTCTTAATCAAGATAGATGGCACAGCGGCATCAATATAAAGTCTATTTTCTGCTGTTATTACTATCATTAGTGTTATTATTTAGCTTTATGACAGCAGTGTTATCTCCTGGGTTTAATTTTATTGATCTTGGCATAAGCAACGCGGCAGAAAATTTATTGGTGGCCATTTTTTCATTCTTCACTCTTTTATTGATAGTCTATAATTTGTTTACCCTCTAAAATGACAACCTCTTACGAAACAGAAGTTTCAACCGAATCAACAAGAGCAGGATTGCAGGAGCTTGTCAACAAAGAATGTGAACATTCTTGTCCTGCGTCATTTATTCTAAAACACTTCCCACCTCACGTTAGCAGGAAAAGTTTAGGTGAAGTGCTGATAGAATCAGCATTGGAATACAACATATCCATCGACTCTGACTTTATTGGCCCTTATAATTATATGCTGCAGCTTCTTCTGCAGACAGGCTCTCACGAGATTAAAGAAATTACGCAGCAAATAATAGAGTATGATCAAAAGATGGATAGAATTATAAATAGTTATTGAAAGTAAGTATTTTAATAAAACAGATATACCAAGGAATTATGGCAGACGATCTTGAAAAAAGAAGTACTTTATTTGCATTTTCCATAAAATTAAGTGATGCTTCTTCGGGTATAGGCCAATTAATCACGGGAGAAGCTCTTCCAGATGTGATGATCCAAAAATTGCGCTGGGCAGGTTCAATGTTAGCAGGTGTTGATAACCAATCTCCCTATATTAGTGAGAGTAATCTTACTTGTGTTGAAGCAACAACATGGGCGCCTTATTTCTATGGTGCCTTGATACAGTTAGGGTATCGGGATCGACCTTCGTTTCTGGATAATTTTTACATTTTGCTGAAATCCGGCGGTGATGCTGAAATAACAGAAGATGAAATTCAGCAGGGCAAAGCCTTATTGAAAAGAATGTCAGACGATGCTTTTGCCGAACTATCGCAAAGCACTTCTCCGTATCGTTAATGATACTCATTAGTTACCTCATAACC
>JAUYPT010000132.1 GCA_030695685.1 Nanobdellota archaeon
AAAAAGAAAATAGCAAGAGCAGTACTACTATAACACCTCTTTTGTAATACATCAATTTTGAGAGTGTAAATTGCCTTATAAAGTTTGCTGTTTTTGACTTCTCTTACCGTTGTATATTTATCCCAAATGGTTTCACGGCATCGACGAAAATAATTTTGATCCAGCCTAAATAGGGAATTCTCAAAATTCCCTTGCCAAAGATTCGCTCCTGATCAATCCGTGTTTCGCCGTAACTGCCGGTGAGCATCTCTTTATTATGGTCGCCTTTGGTTTGGTAGAATTGTTCTCCTTCGTCAGTATATGATTTCACAATGCGGTGGATGATCGGCTGCGGCCTGTTGCCTTGAAAGACTAAAACGTCGCCGACGTCAAGGTTGCGGTCGTTTGCCCGCCAGAGAATAATGACATCACCTTTGTTGAAGCCGTTGCGGAATGGAAAACGCTGAAATTCTGTTCTGGAGATGCCTTTTGCTTCATACCAATTGCCGCAGAAATCCCAGTAATTGTCAAAAGACTCATGGAATTGTTCCCTATATTCGCCGCAGAGTACATTATCATGGATGCCATGTTCCATGCTTTCACTGATCACCGCAACAATGGGAAAACTGGTGCCAAGGAGTACACCTAGAACGGGGTAGATAATAAAGCGGATGAGCAGAAAGGCAACGATGATATTTGCCAGCCAACTCCATATAGAATCGTCATTCCAGATAAAATGCCATAGTCTCTTCGGCAATGATTGTGGCTCTTGATTTCTTTTCATTGTGTGGATGATACCATAATAATTTAAAAAATTATCTGCTATTTCTTTGTAGCATTACTTTCCTCTTGAATATGTCCATAAATTTCCCGGAAAAATAATCTCAACCGCTGCCGTTCCGATTCCTGCGATAATTTCCCGTTATTTTCCCAGTCTTTGTCTGTTTCTGCATCATATTTCCACGAAGAAGGAGTTATCCCCAATTGTGCTAATTCTTCCAGCGTCTGATCTCTCGTTGTATCATCAGCATATACAACCAATACTGGAGGATTTTCAGGCAAGGACTCATGCCATGGATTTTCTTTATGGCTATATTTGGCTCGGAAAATAGTTCCTTTTTCCACAAGCTGGTCTATAGAATGGAATAGTGTTGCCAGATATTCTACACTTCCGGACAGAAGCCATTTTCCGCTGCTGGAAGAATCAGCTAATTTATTCTCTTCTCGAATAGACCAGACCCAGCAGTTTCCTTTTGTAATCATAGTCCAATGATACATTTATTTTTAATAAAAGTATTGTTTTGAGCAAAAATGCCGTTATTTTTTTATAGTCCTGTACTTTATAGTACAGCATGTTCCATGATATTACATTAAAAGGACCAGAAAGCCCCGCATTTAAATGCGGGGATGAATGGCTTTCTGTTCTTTTATGTCACAAAGTGCGGGAGTTAAGAAAGCGTCTCTTTTCAAGCCTCGCTCTAAAGAGCGAGGTGAGACGCTTTCCCGCACTTTTATGACTCTACAGCAGCTTATTCAGCGTATCAAACAGAAAAAGGAATTGCAGGACATTAATGATGATTTTGTGAAGGAACAGCTTCTGGCCTATTTTAAGCAAAATCCGCGGCACCGAGCAATTTTAACGGCAAAACTGAATCCCAAATCAGCACTGACCATAAAAATAATCAAATCAATACGGGCGCAATTGCGGCGGGTATATGGATTGTTTCGATCCAGTGATGATCCGGCACTAGACTTATCATTGATCAAAAAAGTAGCGGCATCTGCGTCTTCAGAGCGCAAAAAAATCATTGCCGCTATTTTACAGAGCCATGCCTCGACGAAAGAAAGAGTTTCTTTTTACACGGAATTATACCGAAAAATTATTGCCGTTACCGGAAAACCAACAGTGATTCTTGATCTTGGCTGCGGTTTAAATCCTCTTTCTATCCCCTGGATGAATCTAAAACGAGTTGCCTATCATGCCTATGACCTTCACGAACAGGAAGTCATTTTTCTGAATTCTTTTTTTCAGGTGATGAAGATCAATGGGAGAGCAGTGGTTGCTGATATTTCCCGAAGTTCTGTGGTCTCAGCATTGCCCAAAGCAGACCTTTGTTTTGTATTTAAGATGACTGATATCTTTGATCAAGGCAGAGGCCATAAAGCCAGCGAAATGGTTATCCGCAGTGTTCCTGCCCGTTTTGTGGTGGTTAGTTTTCCGACTGTGACCATGAGCGGGAAGAAGATGAATTTCCCGCGGCGAAAATGGATTGAATTGCTGTCGCGGCGGTTAGGATATAGTTATTCAGTGCTGGAATTCAGCAATGAAATTTTTTATGTCATTACAAAAGGATAAGATGGAGAACACTTTTTCTGTAAACCTGATGCGCTGGTATGCCCGGAATAAAAGAGTTCTTCCCTGGCGTACAAATAATTCTCCCTATCACGTTCTCATCTCTGAGTTCATGCTCCAGCAAACACAAGTTCCGAGAGTGATCGAAAAGTTTACAGAATTTATTGATCTATTTCCTACTCTTCAGGATTTAGCAACAGCATCAACAGCAGACGTGATTGAAGCCTGGAGCGGTTTAGGATATAATCGGCGAGCATTATTGCTTCATACATTTGCGCAGGAAGTATGTGAAAAATATGATGGAGAAATTCCACAAAATAAAGAAGAACTTTCTGTACTTCCAGGCATGGGGCCGTATACAACGGGAGCA
>JAUYPT010000115.1 GCA_030695685.1 Nanobdellota archaeon
AAGAAAAAGGGCTGAAAAAGCCGGTGCTCAAAGTGCAGACGGTATTTGCGGCCATTAAAGACAATCCCCAGGAATATTACGATGCTTTGGGGCCCATTGTTGATGAAATTGCGGTGAATGATACTCAAGACCATAGCTTAAAGAACAAAGACCAAAATCCGAACTATTTCTGTCCTGTTCCTTGGCAAAGACTAGTGGTGACTTGGAGCGGGGAAGCCGTGCAGTGCATTAATGATTTTAATGAACGGAATATCATTGGTGATTTGAACACGCAAACCATTGCAGAAATATGGGATGGCCCCGAGATGCGCAAAGTTCGTGAACTGATTCTGAAAAAACAAAGATTAAAATTACTTGCCTGCACGGAATGTTTTGATGGCGATAGAAGGGATATCATCAAAGTTAAATTGGGGGATCATGCTGTCCGTGGCGGAGATTTAGGATTCGAGTTCAAGAATCTTGAGAAAGCCCAGAGTGAAGGGCTTCGCCTCGATGAAACTATGATCCGAGATAAAGAGATGAAAGAAGAGAATAAAGTGGAGATTTTGGAATGACTAAAGAATGCTGCTAAACATCATTCTGGAAAGGACACAAAAATCCTACTTCCCAATAGTCCTAAATGTTTATATATTCTGTTGGATTTGCAGTTCTTAAAATGGGGTTCATGAATGAAAAGATGTTATTATATCCTATCACTTTTATTCATTCTATCTTTGTCTTTTGTTCTCGCCGATGATGGGATTGCCATTTTACCTGTTCAAGAAAATGCTACTGCTTCTGAGCCAACACTTCCAGAAGCGCCTGCTCAAGATGTTTCCGTTCCACAACCAAGCATTCTTCAAACTTTACTTACGTTAATAACCGATAAAATAGAAGTACTCCGCGGCGAATTATTACAAATCAAAGCTATTCTATTAAATGAAGAAAACATACCCATTGCAGATCAGGAAATTTTATTTTATGCCGATGCACAGGAAATAGGCAGAGAATATACTAATCAAGAAGGCGAGGCCATGATGTTCTGGGACACTGCTCCTTTTTCACCGGGGGCATATCAAATACAGGCCAAATACAATGGCGATACTGGGTATGCTGGTAAATCTGTTGCTTCGGAGGTGGTAGTTCAAGATTCTTCACCCCTAACTGCATATGCAGTTGCCGCTGAGCCCCCTGCAGTACAGGAAGTAGAATCCTGTTACGATTCCACCAGCTATGAACAACAGACAATTATGGACACCTGCACCAAAGAAGTTGTTAAGAAAATATGTTCTGATGAACCGGTAAACCAAAGCTGCAATGATGAAACCAGAATTGTTGACTACGAATGTAATCCGCACACGGAAACAGTTCAGAAAAGCGAACGAGTGTGCCAGATGACAGCACTCATAGTTAATAATGCGGTGAGAATTAGTAATATTGGTGATTATGCCTGTTCCACGCAAGAGGGAGCAGAAGTAATCGTGCTCTGCGACAGCAGATTTGATGGCAATGGCGATGGAAAATGCACTTCTGGAGAAAGTTGTATGCGTTTTACCATTGATGGAAATACCGTAACGAAAGAAGAAAAAAATTCACGAAATGATTTTGTTGCTGAGGATGATAAATATTTCTTAGACGAAGCTACGACGGAGGTTATCGGATGAAACTACCTTTTATTCTCTCCTTCTGTTTGCTTCTGATGAGCAGTTCTGCCCTTGGTGCATATGTCATTGCTTCGCAAACATCGGCAGTTCAATGTATCGCGTATTCTGGATCGGGAGTCTGTGAAGGAGCTTTTGATGGAGATTTTACAAGCAGTGATGCGTATAGTACTAGCTGGTATTGTAATGCTCCCGAATGTTCTGCAGGAGACCGATGGGCAAAAGTTGACCTTGGAACCAGCTATTGCATCAAGCAAGTTATGATTACTGCGCCTGCCGATGGGGGTGGAACGGATTATTTGAGGATGCTTAATGCAACACGATTGCAATACTCTTCAGATAATACTTCTTTCACCACCGTTCCCGGTAATTTCTTTTATACTACCAGACCAACAGGCCCAAATTTTAATTCTACTGCTACGTTTGCATCTAATAGCATCGATGCACGATACTGGCGCGTGGTGAGCAACAGCACCCATAATACCGGTGGTAATTTACCTTTAGGCACCGCTGAAATTAGTCTTTACTATGATGATAGCAACCCTAATTGTGTTATTGCATCCGCGCCCATTGTTTCGGCAATAAATTGCACGAGCTGTAATACACCCTCGGGAGATACTTCGGAACCCTACAGCACCTCTGACACTACGCCAACATTCAAATTTAACACGGACGTAAATGCTCACTGCCGCATTGGACCCAGTAATATTAATTGGACGACAATGGGCTCGGCAAAAAATTGTACGTCCGGAGGCGGAGCTCAAAATCATACGTGTACTTTAATTACTGATGATGAAGTATCTACCTCCAGTCCTACTCTTTACATCAGTTGTAGCGATAATGTTGGGACTGAAACTATCAGCAATAGTAGCGCAAAATTGCCCATGGATATTACCAGCTTAAGTAGCACCATATCTGATGCTTTGGATCAGGGCATTCAAACGAGTTTGGTCTGGCCTGGCGCAACCATATATAATAATCAACAAGTCTATTTACGCAACCTTGCGAATACACAAATAGTTGGAACTGCTGACCGAGTGGTTGTTTCCGGCAGTCAGCGGTGGATTTTTAACGTAGGAACAGACAGTGAAGCTCCTGTAGGATTATTTAATATCACTCCTGCGGTGTATTCATTAGAACTGTTTAATGTCTCCTCTAGCAATATTCAAAGTAAAATCTCGGCGCTGATTAATGCTACGAAGAGGTAAAGGAATGTGGAAATATTTTTCCGTATTGGCAGTACTTCTTCTGATTATACCTGTTGTTACTGCAACAGTTCAGGATCCCTTCCGACCGTATATCCATAAAGCATCTGTTCCCGAAAGTCCTAAACTGCAAGTATTTGGCGATTATGAGACACTTCTTTTTCCTGGAGCGGCAACGTACACGTATCCTATTTCTGTTCCGAAAGGAACCAATAATTTACAGCCAACATTGCAATTAACATATAATAGCCAATCCATGAAGCAACGCCCTTCCGTGGTTGGAGCGGGGTGGAGTTTGACTGAAAATTCTATTCTTCGGCACATCAATTTTACGCCCGGCAATATCACCGACGATTATTTTCTGTTGTCTTTAGAGGGCAGCCTGCACAGATTAACCTATAGTCCTTCCGAGCGATTATGGCATACGGTACAAGAAACTTTTATGAAACTGGAAAATAAATCAGGAGCAGCGCATGGCAATAACACCTATTGGTTGATTACAAAAAAAGATGGAAAGAAATATCGCTTTGGCTACAATAGTGATTCAGAATTAGGTTCCAATACGGGGAAAAATTATTCCGCCAAATGGAGCCTCGACCGCGTAGAAGATACTTTTGGAAATTCTATCCAATATGCCTATCTTGAAAATCATTTTTCCAATGATACGGGGGCGGTGTACCTGAGCTCAATTATGTATAACAATGATTCCCA
>JAUYPT010000119.1 GCA_030695685.1 Nanobdellota archaeon
GTCTTTTTTCATAAATCTTGGTTCTTCCGGCATTACTACAATAGCAGTCGGCTGCAGTGCATCAATTAAATTATCAATCGTTGAAAAGGCTTTATAATCAATATACTGATCCGAAATATCCTTCAAGGTTCTTATTTTTTCTGTAGAGGAAAGATACTTATAAAGAGGTTCAATCAAACAATATGCCTCCATGACAGCACGATCAGTTGCAGGATTAAGATTGATGCCTGTCAAACTAGAAACACAACCATAGTCTAATAACGTTTCTATATCCCGTTGTGGCGGCAAATTTCCATCCCGGAGTAAAATATCCATTTGCCATCTGCTGTCCATCGCCTGAACATAATCATCATGCTCAGGGGAAAATCCTTCCTCAAATTCTGGTTTGTCACCGGCTAAAACCAAAATATAATCTTTGCCTTCCAGTCGTGGAGGCATGTACATTCTCAGACTGGCAACTGTTTCCAGATCATCACGAGCAATTTTTTGTGTTATTTCTTCCGGTAAATAAACATACATTAAACATTCCAAGTCGCTGGCATCAGAAGCCTGATGACCTTGACGGGCTAATTCTTTTATTCCAAGAACGCTCACTGCTGTCTGCCGAATCTGTTCCAGAACCTGTTCCTGCGTTGGTTCCGCATACCGGGAAAGCACTACCAGAGAACTTTTCTCCAGACCATTATTGAGGGTAGGATCTTTATACTGCAGGCTGGGACTGATTGCTTTATAGCCCGGCAAGCCAAGATACTCTTTCTTAAATATTGAAAAAAGACTCATTTTTCTAATCCTGAAACGCTGATATATAAATATAATGAAAATTTAGAGGTAATCTTCTTTCGATGATTTTTTCTGTTTCTTGTCAGAACTTTTATTTTTTCCTTCCTCTAGAGGTTCTTTTCCTGAGCGCATCACATAATACAACGTAACAATTAAGATCATAATAAAGGCAACTAAAGCACCTAAACTATAGACTTTCTTATTGATTTTGCCAGTAACGAAAGAAACAACACCACCGGTAATTTTCCCTAAGGATGATTCTTCCGTTGGCTCTTCAGTAGCAGAGTTTGCAGCAACATCGACGGGCTCAGGATTTTCAGCGCTATTTCCTGATGCTTCTTCCACAACCTCTTCGGAAGATTCTGTGGTAATAAATCCTTCACTGCTTCCTTCAGCACCACCGCTGGAACTGCCACTTGATCCACCTGCTCCTCCGCTGCCAGAAGATGAACCGGCATCATCGGCACTGTCATCACTACTACTAGGGCAATCTAGAGAACAGGAGCCGCCGCAATCCAGGTCGTCTTCATCACCATTCTCGATGCCATCGCTGCAGGATGTGACAGCAAAGGTGTAACTTTCAGAACGGCTGTGAAGTGTGGTATAATTATCAGTGCTACTAATAGTGAAATTTTTACTGCCGATAGTTAGATTAGACAACGTCCAGGAGCAAGCCCAGGAAGTTGCACTCTTGGAACAGTTGGCAGTATAGGGTACGGCATTAACGGTCAATCCCGTTGTAAAAATGCCGCTGTAATCCGATGTCACAACACTAATTACTTGTTCACCATCACTTTCTAGATGTACAGTACCATCATAACTTACACTAGTTAAATTCGGCGGCTGGGAATCGGCAACGCTGATGATAACTACTGCAGTACTTTGATTATAGGAATCAGAAACTGTAACGACAGCAGTTAAAGCGCCGGTTGTTGTCGGTGTATGGCCAATGCTTACACCCGTGTACGTTGTACCTGAAAAATTCCAGAGATAGATTAAAAGATCATTATCGGCATCACTGCCGAGAGCTGTAAAAGGAATGTTCATTCCTACTTCCACAATTGCACCATTGTTTGGTGTCGTTATTGTTGCTGTTGGAACTCGATTAAGGATGGTTACACTCAGAGGATCAGTAATATTGGTATTTCCAGCCTGATCAAAGCCATAAAAGCGGGAAGAATAAATACCAGGAATACTCATATTGCCATTAATAGTATAGCTATAACGGTTGCCGCTGTCATGGGCAAGAGAATAATTTCGCATCACACCTTGAACACTTGTTTCCAGCAGCAATGAAGCATTATCAAGGTAAAGATCTGTAGCATTGACTGCAAAGAGAATAGTGCCATTACGATAAATTTCTGAGGGCATTACTTCAGCACCAACAAGAGCAGGATTGATCTTGTCAACAGTAAAGAGGACAGACTCTGTTGTATTACTATTGCCGACACTATCATTAGCAATAACTGTCAACTGCTGAATTCCTTCTGCGAACAGTTCTGAATTGATTGCTGCCTGCCAGATTCCATTGACATTCTGTGCAGTGGTGGTAAATGGATTTGTTCCATTGCTGAATTGGAAGAGAACAGTATCAACTGTAAATGTGCCTGTAACAACAACAGTAAAGAGTGATGAGCCTGTTCCGACAAATGATCCGCCCGTGGGATACGTAATGGTGACAGCAGGAACAGTCGTTCCTGATCCTCCAGTATTAATCGTCAGCATGCGTTCTGTACTTACACCGTTTGTGCCGCCAAGATTAATTCCATACAGTTTGTAGGTATAAACACCGGATGGTAAGTCTGTGACCGTGTAATTAAATAATGTTGAATTGAGAAGATTCATGGTATAATTATACGAAGTCCCATTATTATAGTTCCATTCCACAACAGCAGCAGATAACGGAACGTCAGAAATGCCTTCGAGATAAACAATTGGATTTGTGATCACTGAATTATTGGTGACACTATTCGCCGTAAAAAGAAGGTGCGGCTGTACTGCGGCAAGAAGATCAATCCGGGGAAAGGTTAAACTATTTCGTGAATCAAATAACATGACACCATTGTCGGTTAATGTTGTCATCACTTCTGCCGGTGTTAATGTTATCCCATACGCCTGCTTCCAGTACTGGCGGATCAAGGCTGCTGCTCCGGCAACATGCGGCGCGGCCATTGACGTACCGCTTAAGGCCATAAATCCGCTGCCTGTTTTGGACGACATGATTGATGTTCCCGGTGCCAGTAAATCTAATATCAAGCCGCTGTTGGAGCCGCTGGAGATGGCATCAGTATCACTCGTCCATCCTACAGCTGCTACTTTAGAAGCGCAGGAAGGAACACCAATACCACTGCTATAACCATTATTGCCAGAAGCAACATCAACGAAGATGCCAGCATCAACTGCGCTGTTGGCAGCGCTGGCTAAAATGTCTGTATCACAATCACTATTATGCTGCGAGCCATCGCCAAGGCTGAGAGTGATGATAGAAATATTATATGTTGCGGCATTATTTTTACACCAATCAATGCCGGCAATGACATTAGAAACATTGGTAGAACCGGAACTTCCCGGGAATACTTTGACGGCAACCAGTTTTGCTGCGGGAGCAACGCCTGTATATGTTGCATCTGTCGACGCGACAATTCCGGCAACATGCGAGCCATGATTATTAGAATCTTTCGGATCGGTGTCAGCATCAGCAATATCATACCCGCCGATAACTTTAGCACAATTTCCAGCGATAAAATCAGCTGTTGTACAGCCGCCGAATGCTGGATGAGTATAATCTATACCAGTGTCAATAACACAAACTGTTTCTCCGTCGCCCTGAATGAGATCACCATTGACTGAAAGCGTTTGTACAGCAGCAGCGCCGACAAGCGGAACGGAAACATCCAGTGAAATGGTAATTGGATAATCATAGACGATACTTTCAACGGCAGGGTTTTGCTCTAGTTTTGCTAAACCGTCGGCAGTAATTTCACCAGCAAGAGCGTTGATCGTCGTATATTGATGTGTCAAAATTAAATCGATATCACCTGGCACAGTTTCACGGGCAGGAGAATCTATGGTCACATCCAATACTGCCAAGACTTCTTGCTGATTTTCTTTGATCGTCTCCTGATCAGCAGTTGTTATGCCTTCATTTTCTTCTTCTTTCAAGGTAATTATGACAGGAATTGTTTTTTCACCGGCAACACCAACAACATTCCCGGATAATAAATTAGGTGATAAGCTTCTTTTAACGACCGGATCAACATGAACTACACCCACATCAAATACAGAAAACTGTGAGGCGATAACCATCAGCCAGCCAAAAAGTAAAAGTAAGAACAAACTCAATCCTATTTTTTTAAAAATCTCCGATTCCATGTTAGGTCATTAAAATCATCTTATTTTCCTGCAAGGTCCAGGAAGCAAATCCTCTGCCGAGATCAAAGGAAAAATCCGCAGCAACACCCGCTAATAATTCTAAAAATCCTATCTCCCGCTGATAGACTACTGGCTCAAGAGAATCTAGATTATAATTCGTGCGAAGATACTGTTCCACTGTTGCCATGTCACCTAATTCATCAACTAATCCCAGCTTGAGTGCTTCAATACCAAGATAAAATTCCCCGGTTGCAATCTTCCGAACAGCATTCACATCTAATCCCCTATTTTCGGCTACGCCTTGAATAAAGAAATCATGAATAGTATTTAACTTTTCCTGTAAAATGGTACGCTCATCTGCCGCCAATCCTTTAAATGGCGTTCCCAGATCTTTATATTTTCCGGCAATCATCCGCTGATACGTAACATTATAATCGTTCAATAAGCCGCTAAATTCCAGATAGGAAGAAATGACACCGATACTGCCGGTAATAGACATGCGGTTGGCAACAATATAATCCGCTGCCGATGCTACCCAATAACCACCGGAGGCGCCGACTTCACGAATCAAGGCAACGACGGGCTTTTCTGCTTTGACAACCGCAGCAGCAATCTCATCAGAGGCAACGGCAGAACCGCCGGGAGAATTAATCACTAAAATAATCGCCTTGATCTGCGGGTTTTGCTCTGCTTCCTGAATAAAGTTTGTAATATCACCGGATGAAACGACAGCTTCACCGCTGAATACTTGTCCGCTGCCAACCATGATCGGCCCTTCTATCGGGATGATAGCAACATTTCCGATCTTGGAGCCGTCAAAGAGTATCAGAAATAACGGCAAGATGACGAATGTGAATACTAAAACACCGCCGATGATCAGCAGAATACGCTTCGTGCTTGTTCTCTTTTCTCTCATCCCCTTTTTCACATTCGGAATGAATCAGGAGAAATTTATAAATCTTACTCGTCTTCCAAAGCAAACGTTTTTAAAAGAGCAGTAATTTTGAAGCAATATAGCGGAGTAGGGAAGCTAGGAGTACCCGTCGGGCTCATATGGCTTCTAAAAAGCTTCGGATACCCGAAGATCGCTGGTTCAAACGAGAAACTGAGTTTATCGCATAGAAAAACGCAGTTTTTCTGAACGTCCAGCCTCCGCTATTTTATTCTATTCAGGTGCTGCAGTTGCTCTAAAGGAAATCCAAAATTATCCCACAGTAATGCGCTACGCCGCCGTCCTTTCTCATTAAAATAAGAATTATAAACATTCTGCCGAAATGATTCCGGTTCGTAGCGTACCGCTACTTCTTCTAAAGCAGTAATGACATCGCTACAAAAAGAAGGAAGGTCATCATCGTAATACGGCTGCCCGATAGCTGAACGGGAAATGTTGCATACAGGATCGGGACTAAGACGGGCATAGGCATCGACAAACTGCCCATTGCAAATAATTGCCCGGATGCTGGAATACAACGTTTCACTATTAAATTCCATTTTGGAACGAATGAAAGGCTGAATGACAGCCATTCCATTCTCGAAGGCAAATATACCCTGGGCGGCGTAATTTTCCAGATAATGCAAAAATGGCCTATTATTGATAATATGTGAAAAATAAGCTGCGCTGAGGGTAGTATGATCTGCTTTATCCGTTAACGGGCCTATCTGCTCCATAAACCTATCAATTTCATATGTATTAATAATGCGCACGCCTTTTCCCTGACAGCCCAAGAGAGGCTTGATCACAAAAAAAGTGTCTTTTTCCTGTAATTCCCGAAGTTCATTCTCATCGCCCCAACCTAAGCCTACCAGCGCTGCCGGAGGAAAATATTTGCCTACTGGCGAATCTTTCATCAGCCAATACTGAAAAAATTTATTTCGGGAAATTTCTTCAGCAATGTAGTTATTTACCAACGGATGCGGCAAGAGCTGATTATAAGAATTGATGACGGTTGAGTTTTGACCATGATAAAATTCAAACGGAAAAGAAACAGTTGAGCCATGCACTGATCTTTCATAAACCCATTCATGGTATGCCTTTTCAGAATAAAGAATATCATTATCGGATGATAAAAATCCTTTCCATTCCAGATAGCGTTTCACTTTCACAAAAAAAGAACGAAACCAATGATGTTTTTGAAATTGTTTCCATTGCTCTACTTCACTATTAACGGTCAAGGTGCCATATTTTTCTTTCAACAGGGCATAGACTTTTTTCTCGGTCTGTTCTTCGATCATACCTGAATTGATGCCATTAATCTCAGAAACAAATTTTTGTCCTTCCTTATCGATGAGGATATCCAAACTATAGAGGCTCATCATTGCCTCTGTTACAGAATTATTTAAAAGATTTATGGTACATATGACTATTTTGTCTCA
>JAUYPT010000134.1 GCA_030695685.1 Nanobdellota archaeon
GTTGACTTCTGACATGAATAGGATAGCAACTCTATAGCCCCTTCAAAAAGATGCAATTCCTTAATAGCCATCTGGCTATATAATGCTCTTGTTTCATTCACTAATTGTAATGGTGTTATGCCATACACAGGATTTCTCAAAAGAACGTTGGTAAAAAAATCTAATGATGTTCTTTCTCCTCTTACTGTATCTAAATTCTTGTCGTCAATGATGAAATTATGCTTTTTAAGAATTTCTTTTTCAGTATAATCCAGGAGAGGATCTGAATTTATGATTGTTCCATCCAGATCAAAGATAACTGCTTTCATAATGCTATTAAGAATAGGTATGTTTATATCTTTTTTGAAAAATAAACATTAAGTATATAAAAAACATATAAACTAGATTTATTATGACTCTCAAAAAAATAATTACCGCTGATAATACGGAAACGTTTCTCAACGAATCAGTCGGTGAAAGTTATCATTCTCAGACAGGCGCTGTGGAAGAAGCATTGAAAAAATATGCCCTTCCTTGCAAGATTAAAGAGTTAGCTGCAACAGGGAAAATACGAATTCTTGATTTTTGTTTTGGGTTGGGGTATAATTCGGCGATGGCGATTTCGATTGCCTTAGAAGAAAATCCTGATTGTGAGATTGAGGTTATTGGTTTAGAAAATGATCTCCTGATTCTTGACAATATTCAGCAGGTTAATCCTCCTATCCCTTATTTTGAGCATTACAAACAGTTAACACCAACAAATTTGGAATTGAAGAAGGGGAATGTTATCGTTACAGTATTATTAGGTGATGCCAGAGAGAAAGTGAAAGAATTGCCGGAAAAGTATTTTGATGCAGTTTTTTATGATCCTTTCTCCCCCAAAACAATGCCGGAGTTATGGACTGTTCCTTTATTTGAAGCGATGTACCGGGTAATGAAAGATTCTGCAATCTTGGCAACCTATTCCTGCGCCAGAATGGTTCGGGAGAACATGAGTGCAGCTGGACTTTTTTATGATGACGGGCCGATTGTCGGGAGAAGAGGGCCTGGCACGATTGCCACGAAATGGATATGAAGATTTTTAAATAAAGTATAGTTGGAGTAATTATGGCAGATGATAGTTTAGAAAGCAGACTGACAATAGAAGATAAGAATGGATTAGAAATGACTGTTTATCAGCCTCATCCTCTCGCCGTTGTTTACAATTTAGCTAAGGATATGTCCGCTCCTGTTTATAAGTTAGCCCAAGAACTATTATATACACCAAAACACTATCTTGTAGGATTTTTACCAGAAGAGATACAGAAAAAAATAAATGATAATCCTCGCGCCTTAAAAAGAAATGTTATTAGCAATTCTGTAATGCAGCCTTTTGTTACTGGTGGAGTGGCATATTATTTTACTGGTAGTCTTAGCCGGAGTATTACAGCAGCTGCAATAGAGACAATGTCTTCGTGTATTAGAATGATTCTAACTAGTGATAAAGTTAAAAATCCAGAAACAGGTAGATTTTGTCTTCCATACTATCCTGGTCATCTTGTTCCTACTCTTTTCTATCATCAACTCAATTTCTTAATATTTAAATTACCTTCTTATATTGGTCAAAAATATGCGGAAAAAGAAGTGCAATTAATTCATGAGGAAACAATTAAATCTATTGCAGAAAAAAAAGCAGGAACATTATCACTACCTTCACCAGGAGAACAAGGACAACTTTCACTAGAAGATAAAACTGGCGCAGTTTCCGTGTCTACAATGAATGAAGATTATTTTGATAGTTCATTGTTCTAAGGTGATTTTAGTAAGAAACCAAAATGTCTTAGTTTTAACACAAAATTTATAAATGAACTTATTATTAATACATACTAAATACTTACAAATTAATAACAATTGGTGATGAAAAATGCAAGAACTTATCCATTCTCCAACCTTGAACACCGTCATGATGGTAGAAGAAGTGCTTAAAAAGATGAATGAGAGTGTTATTACCATCGCAGAATTAAAGCGAAGACTTCCTCGACAAGTGAATCATACTACTCTTAAAGTGATTCTGGAATATCTCGAACTGAGCAATAAGATTTTAGTAACCATGCGAGGCATTACCTGGATTCATAATACCAATCCACAGTTACGAAAAGCAATTGCCCAAGGTCTTGAATTATGAAAATTGTACGTGTTAAATTATCTGTGGAGGCGGAAGAGGTATATAACCATCTTAATAAAGAAGCTTCCACATCCAAAGCAGAAAGAATGATTCTGAAAGCAATCAATCAAAAAGTAGAATTGATTAAAGTAAATCCTCATTATGGCAATCCTATTGCCAAGACTCTTATTCCCGAAGAATACAGACAAAAATATAGGTCTACTAATCTTTTTCGTGTTGAACTTCCTGCTTTCTGGAGAATGTTATATACTTTAACGGATGGAGAAAGTGAAATTGAGATTATCGCCTTTGTTCTTGACTTTATTAATCATAAGGAATATGATAAAAAATTTGGATATAGAGGTACATAAACTACTTCAGATTAAAGTATAAAACAAATGATCCACCAATTCCGCTTATGAACCATCGGCAATCACATCAGGAACAAGTAGAACGCTGGGCTCGTTTTGTGAAAGATAATCCGCAACAGTGGCAGGAAATCCATACTCAATTCATTAATGCTCTTTTTGACAATCACGACCAATTTCTCAAAAAAATGTTAAAAACAAAAGATGGCAAGGAGAAATTAATCAAGCTTTATAATATTAAAAATAAAGAAGGATATGACTGGCTTAAATAATCTGCTTCTTATTCCTGCCCCTGCGCTTAACCTGTTCCAGGCGTTCCAGCACTTTTCCTGCATCAGGATTCGTTTTTGTATATCCTTCCAAGACTTGATCAAAGAACAAAGGGTAGAGTTGAGAGTGGCTTGTTGCTAATGCCCGGTCTAATAATGATAAATCAACAGCTTTATCTTCTACTTTATCAGAAAATTGTGATAATCCAAAATCAATAAATGTAATCTTTTCTGTTATCATATGCTGGATCATATTGGAGGTGGTTAAATCTCCGTGAATGATATCTCCTGCATGAAGCTGTCCGATCCGCTCTCCCATTTCCTGCGCTAAATTTTGGATGTGGTCGGTAACCATTTCTGTCTGTTTCAAAACATCCTTCAATTGTTCGCCGGGGATGAAATCCATCACGATGGACATTCTTTTGTCAGAGAATTCTTGTAAATGCGGTGCCGGAAACTGCAATTCCTGTAATCTTCCGAGAATTTTCGCTTCCCGTCTTGTCCGGAACTTCCGCAGCGACTGATCTAAATGAGGATGGCGGTAATTCTTACGTAACCGTTCTTTAATGATGCTTTCTTTATCCTGATGCAATACTGCTTCTGCTCCCTGAGCGATTTTGATCATAATTAGCAGAAAAGAATCGAGATTTAAAAAAGTATTGGAAATTGCCGTTAGATTTAAAAAATGCTTCTTGTTTTGACTTTTGAGAGGGTATTAGTCGTTGGAGATTACTATGAAACTAAAAATTGAAAATAAATATTATACTGCGGAAATAGAATTAAAAGATGATGAGTATATGAATCAACGCTATGGGAGTGATTCAGAATTTGTGCAGGAAACTGTTGCCGTTACTTTAAATGAAATGATTAGTTTGTTGTACACTCCTGACTTTTTCCAGGCATTGTTGCTGGATATTAATGCTGAAACGGCACAACTAAAAATAAATGTGCTTGAAAGGGCATATAATTCACTTGACACTGTAGTTGATAAAGATAAATTACATTGATTTTTTGATTAGATTCTATTTTCTATCCAAGCGTCGAGATGGGTATGGAGATAGGACTTTAGTACTACTCCATAATTTATCGGCAGCAGTACTCGTTGTGTTTTTGATCCATGATTTTCAAATACTTTTGCGCCTTGTTTTGTTCTGGAAAACGGCAGGGCAATACAGCCATGATCTTGGCGAGGATTTTTGATCAGGTATTCCTGCCCCCGGAATGAAACTTCACTCCCCGTAAAAATGTAAGGGTAACCAGCATTGGTTACCTTTTTTACTTTCCACTGTATAACTTCAAAAGGTGCTCCTCCTTGCAGATCTGATGATGTTGTATATTTGCTGTTTCTGCGCTGAAGAAAATAAAACACAGTTGCGGCATTGACAAAGAGAGAGCGTTGCAAAGTCAATGGGAAGTCATATAATTTTGTAGGATTGTTCATAGCGTCGATCATCAAGTCACGGGTGAAATAAACGCCCTCCAAATTATCCAGTTTCTCTTCTGCCAGTAATGGAGTGATTTCTCCCCGCCTGCTGCCGGTTATAGACAAAAGATCTGCCTCATCAATATTTTTGTAGGCAAGACTTTCTGCTTCTTCTCGGGAAAGGCCAAATTCCACTCTCAGTTCATTAAAATCTACTTTTTTTGATGAGAGCGTGCAGGCCAGTATGTATTGGTTTTGATTTCCTTTCTGAAACTGCACTAAGAGTGATTTGGCAATGTCAAATCTATATTCAGGGTGAGAGGAGCGTATTTTTTCTGTGATCTTGTGTTCTTCCCATAATACAAACTTCTCCCTGCAGGTTATCGTTTCGGAAGGATAGTCAACGATTTCATACACAAGATTTAATCGTTGTCGTTCAAACTCTTGCAGTAAAGAATCAAGCGTGCGAACTTCTGCTGCAATCGTATTTTCAACTTCCACTACTGCTTTCATGGGAAAAATAAACTACACCATTGTTTATAAAATTATTTCAATAATAATTGGAAATATGGCAAGAATTAGAAATATTTATATAATTAATGGAACATTTGTTCCATAATGGTCAATACTATAGATGAAAAGGATCTGAAAATAATCGACATCCTGCAGGAACACGGCGATTATACTACTCGGCAGATTGCCAAGAAAACGCTGCTGCCGGCAACAACAATCCATCACCGCATCAAAAGATTAAAAGCAGCAAAAGTTATCCGCCGATTTACCATTGATCTGGATTATAGCCATATGGATCGCAACTTTGTGGCCTATGTCCTGATTTCGGTTGATCTGCAGTTATTGAAGCAGAAAAAGAAAACGCAGCATGACGTTGCCCAGGAAATCAAAAAGTTCAGCTTTATTGAACGGGTTGATATCGTGTCCGGCGGAACAGATTTAGTTGCTATTGTGAGAGTCAAAGACGTTGCTGCTTTTGATAAAGCCTTGATGGGTGAACTGCAACTGGTGGAAGGCATTGCCAAGACACAGTCGCTGATCGTGATTCATGAAGGGAAGAAATAAATGTTAATACTACTTAGTAGTGGTTATTTTAGTAAGATTTATATATAAAGTTACTTTTAACCATCTCATGTCACTAGAAACAATATTAGAAGATATTGGCTTTTCTTCAGCGGAAGCCATTTTCCTCTCCCGGCATGAATATTTTAAGCATAAAAGAAAGACCAAAGAAGAATTGGAGGATTTATTCCATAATATTACCACTATATATGAGTGCAGCGATGATGTCATTAAGAAAGCAGTGTTGAAACATCCTCAATTTGCTGGTTATGACCACCACCGTGTTATTACAGAAGCAGCTGCAGAGTATGGAGATGCAGATGCTGTAAAGAAAGCAGTGTTAAAATTTCCTCCATTTGCTGGTTTAGACCATCAGCGTGTCGTTGAAGAAGCAACAGCCGTCTATGGTAATGAAGAAGCTGTTAAAAAAGCAGTGTTGAAACATCCTCAATTTGCTGGTTATGACCACCACCGTGTGCTGCGGCAAAAAACAAAGTTGGGAAGAATGGCTGGTTTAGAAAGAA
>JAUYPT010000135.1 GCA_030695685.1 Nanobdellota archaeon
TACAATGCCATTTCCCCTCGCAACACAACATTGGGCAGAAGAGATGAAAACAAAGCTAGTGCAATATCTGACAGTTAAACAGCATTCTAATTTAGAATCAATGGTTTCTTCTTCAATCATGCGTGATGATAGTATCAGCAGAAAAGCAGCTGAATTTGTTTCTTCAGCATTACAAGCGCAAAACATCCGCAAGTCAAAAAAAGAAGTAGCAGAATCACTCTACTATGGCCTGTGTTATGGTTACGGATTCAGCGAAGCCTTGGAAACTGACAACTGGACGCCATGGCCGGAAGAATGTACAAAAGCCAACTGTTACGGCCAATCGATTATTAATTATGCTGTTGCAGCAGTCTGCGGTTTAAACCCAACGATCGTTGAATTCATCGGATTGCAGCGTGAGGGCGATACCCAACGGGCAGGACACAGTCTTGTCGTTGTTGATGTTGGCGATGACAAACCTGAACTATGGACGATCGACCAGCCTCAGAGGATGTACGGCCCTATAACTATTGACAGCAATTCATTCTCTATTGTTAACCTTGATTCTACAAAAGAAAAAACACAGCGTAATGATTACCAAAACAAAAAATTTACCTTTCTGGCAAAGATCGTCAATACGGAAGAAGATATTATTAGCAATGTCAAAACATTGCGGGAAAATCCGGAAGCTGTTCTGTATCCTGGACAGCGGATTGCCATTCTCTACGCTGACCAATGGCAAAGTGAAAAGCCATTGGAAGCGCCGTGGTTTATCAAATTCATACCGCATCAATCAGACGGCCATCGAGGAGAGATCATTTCCCGCATCATCATTAACCGGCCCGGCATTAAAAGCAGAGGATTGGAATACAGGATTACAATAGGGAATGATGATGCCATCATTACTGAAAGAATCAGCGGCTATTATTGCAAGAGCATGGAATGGGCAGAATTTACTCATCCCATTCCGATGATTGATCTGTCTCTCGAAAGGATAAAAACGCTTGTCCCCATCGCCGCAGGAATTCCGCTCGACAAACGGCAGCAATTTGAATTGGAGCTGATGAATCACACTCGTTCTTGCTCAGAAAAATACAACGAATTGATTGCTGCAGCCAAAGAGTCATGGGCTGAGTTACAGCAGTCTGACGCTGCAGAGATGGTCACTGCATTTGCAACAGTAGAAGCATTATACCAGCAGGAAAAACTAGGCCGGGAAACATATTTAACATCACCTGAACGAAGCAGGGAAATAGAACGATTAAAAAATGCTCACCCTTTGCTGACATGGTATGCAAAAGATATTAAGGATATGAAACGAGATAAAAAAATTATCAACAAACAAGCACAAAGCAAGATGGAACGGCTGCGTTTACTTACACAGGCACAACGGGAAGATCCACGGATTGTAGCCTATATGACCATTGACAGCGAGCAAGAGATGCTCAATCATGTTCTCAAATATAAGCCAACATTTGTGACTGATGCCATTGACCGTGTCATCTTTTACGAGCGGCGAATCAAAGGAAGGGAAGACAGCGTCAGCGCAATGGCGGAAGATACATTTGGAGCATCATATAATCACAAAGTATTCGGCGGCTACAGCAGGATATTTGCGGAATTTCTAGGACATATAACGATGACGCTGCCGGATCTGTCATTGCAAAAATATAAGCAAAAAATAATCACTAAAATCACACGATAAAAAAAAAGTTAAAAAAAGAAAAATAAAAAATTACATCAAATCTACAGCGCTGGAAAAGTACAGTGGATCTGCTGCTGCCGGTGATGCTGCCCGCGGACTTCGTTTGGTGATCACTGCCGGAGCGCCAGCAAAGGCGGACTCTTCTTCCTGTCCATAGACAATCATTCGTGACCTTAATTCGTAAATAGTACTTTTAACTTTACTCACTTTTTTAGGGTCAAGTTGTGCAACTTTCTCAGCATCCTCAATGGATTTCATACTCACTCCATCTGCCAGGATTACTTTTTCCCTGATCTCTTCGCTTTTTGGTAATTTTTTATCATCCTTTAAATTCAATTTTGTTTTGAGAACTTTGTATTCTACATATTCCGGATTGAGAGCCACTCTCTTTCCATAGGTATTTACCAGCTGGCCAACAGCATCCTGATGGTATAACTCCAAATCTACAGGCTTCAGTGATCGTACATGAAGTGGAATTGTAAAGTACGGCACTTCTGCTGTTTTTTCCACAGAGACTTCAAGGGTATAGTCACTTAATTCCTGCTTTTGTGTTAAAGCATTCGTCAAAGCATCATCAAGGCTTGGACCCATACCAACATATTCTCCTTTTGTCTTTAAGGTAACAGTATACGTTACATCTTCCTCTTTAAATGAAACATCAGCAACCTTCAGGCCTGTCCTGCCCAGAAGTGCTCTTTCTACTGCCTGGTCAAGACCTGCTGAAAGCTCTTCTTTGGTTTTTCCTTCATAATTCACATATAATGAAACATTTTCCTTTACCATAAACATCACCTCTCCGGAGAAGAGATGAATGCTTAATAAAGATTTTGGTTTTAGAGGCTTGTCCAGAATAATACTAATATTTATACTGGCGCCCATCGAGGCGCACGAGGTGTCGTCAGACAACTCGTAATCGCGCC
>JAUYPT010000136.1 GCA_030695685.1 Nanobdellota archaeon
CTGTTTCAATAAATTATCTTGCCGTGCTGGTGGCAGCGATTGCACAGTATGCGTTAGGTGCATTGTGGTATTCCGTGCTTTTCGGCAAGCAATGGATGAAATTAAACGGGATGGAAAAGATGGATCCCAAAAAGATGGAAGAGATGAAAAAAGGCGTGATGTGGTCGTATGCTGGCGGTTTAGTCTCATCGCTGGTGATGGCGTACGTCTTAGCACACTTTGTTGACTACACAGAAGCAGCGACCGCAGCAGCAGGCGCAGTTGCTGGTTTTTGGATCTGGCTTGGATTTATTGCCACCGTCACGTTAGGAATGGTTTTGTGGGAAAATAAGCCGTTTAAGCTGTACTTGCTGAACAATGCCTATAATTTGCTTGGTCTTGTAATCATGGGCGCTATTTTGGCAGTATGGGTTTAAAGAATTTTTAATGCATTTATTTTTTTCTTTTTTCTGTGGATTTTACCGTTCTCTCACATTTCCTTCACTGGCATTCACAATCTTTGACGGCCTTCCTTCTTTTGGCCCTTCGTAGATGATAAAACTGATGCTTTTGTGGATATCACTATCCAGATTTTCTATACTCGTCATGAACGGATCTCCCGTTTTATTCGCAGATGTTGTAATAATGGGGGTTCCGATCATTTCCACAATTTTTCCAAACCAATGATCTGGGTAACGGATGCCGATGCTGTCGATGCCGGGAGCAACATTGTTAGCAATTGCTTTTTTATTTTTGATGTTAAGAATGATGGTAATTGGTCCAGGAAGCTGCTCTAGCCACTGCTTGCTCTGTTTTGTGATCACACAATTTTTTTCCACCCATTGTAATGATGGAACCCAAATCGAAAATGGTGCAGTTGGCCTTCCCTGTTTCAACTGGCGCAGTTTTTCCACTGATTTTTGATGTAAGGCATTACAGCCAATGCCATAAATAGTGTCTGTTGGATAAATGAACAGAGCGCCTTGTTCTATCTTTTCCAGTATTTCTTCCAGGCGTAGCCGTAATTCCGCTTGTGTTACTATTTCCACAGAAAAAAGAAAAAAAGGACGTATATAAGTTTTCCGTCCTTGTATTCCGATTTTTTTCAGGCTAGAGATGGTGTGTTTAAGGGTAAATATGAAATAGCATAATCATCGATGAACGTTTGTTTTCCCCAATAGTATACTGTTGAGGATGTTCTGCCTTCATATTTGAACAGAAGATACAAGATTCGCTGTTTTATGTTTGGATCCATTGTCATCGCAACCATCCCCCGCTGAATTGAACATCAAATGAATCTTCTTTAGAGATGACAGACAACATCGTCAGCTCCTGAATCTGTTTTTCAAATAATCTCTTTATGGTTTTAGTTGTAAGATCAACCATGGGGGCATCACCTCGTTTTTGATAGAATTACGGGAGAAATGGTAGTTTATATAGTCTAGCCGGGGTTGTCCAGTGGGGAGTGGCTTTTTATGAGACTAACATTTAAATAATCTCATAATCCTGTTTATTACTTGCTGGGTTTAATACCCCGTTGCTTGCAACGGTTCAGCAAGTAATAACCAGAAATCCGTCTTGAAAATCGCCGAATACCCCGCAGCTTGCTGCGGAGTGAGTGTAGCGAACGATGGGTAGGCGATTTTAGGATTTCTGTGTTTATTGAGGTAATGTTTATGGTTAGCCCTAGTCCAGAAATTATGGAACAACTTAGAGAACGTCTGGAAAGTATTATACCTACTTTAGATAATATCTTTGACGATGATGTTTCGGTTGAACTTAAAACGACTGAAAATAAACCTTCAGGTTTTCCTCCTTATTACATTAGTTTTCATCAGAATGGCACTGAAATGGCTAGACTTTATTGTCGTTATAGTCCTTATAGTTCTTATGACGACTCTAATCTTATGGATTTAGTAGTTAATACTAATACTTCATTTCAAAACTATGCGAGACGGATAGAACAAGAATTTGAGCAGAATATTATTGTTACTTATTGCACAAAGTTATAAATAATCTTTGTAATCCTTTTTGTTTCTGTTCGTACTTTACAGTTACCACGAAGATTTATATAATTTAACTTCTTACTAAATTTGTTAAGGTGATAGTGCTGGAGAATACAAAAATAACCAAGCACGATAGGCATATCGAGAATTTATGCCAGAAGCTTAAGTCTGACTATGATCTCGTTCTCCGAAACGTACCACTCTATTCTCAAAAGAAACGGCGGATTGCCGAAATTGATGTTGTCGCCTTTACGGATAATTATTGTGATGTTTTTGAAGTGAAATGCAGCTATCGGATTACCAAAGCACGGCGCCAGCTTCATAAAATCAAAAAAATTTTATCTCTTACTTCTAAAGTACGGCACACATTTTTTTACTGCGGCAATTCTGATAAGTTAATTTTGGTTTGAAAATGGGAAACAATAAGCCTCTTCAAAATCTGGAATATAAAGTTTTATTTGATGATGGTTTGCGGCCGAATGTTTTTGTCTATGGGATAGATTCTGCTGAGGGTACGATGTATTACACCCGTGCTTTTATCGCTGTAAAAATAGGCGTTAGCTATCAGGCTAAAACTTCAGCCGGTAAGAAAAATAAAAAAATTGTTCTTACAGTAGCTCCTGATTGCGGATTTGCTACCATTTGTCAAGTATTTAAGGAAATGATTCCCGAAAAAGAAAACTGGGAACAGGGATTATACTCTCTTCTGGAAAATGATCAATTCAATGTCATTAAAGTATATTCCACACAACAGATGCGGCTTGCTCTGGATATTCATGGCCAAGATTATTTTGAAACGTATCATGGCTTAGCCAAAACATTTGTGGCTCAGTTTGAACAATTTATCTCAGAAAATCCCCATCATCAGCCTGTACCCTGGAAAAAAAGAGCAAAAACAGCAACGAAGAAATAATAATTATCTATTTTTAGATTGAGAAAAAAAGTATCTAATATTTAACAAGCACGCCGTTAATGCTGCCTTCTTGTCCTGGCCTGTTCGTAATGCGCACTTTTCCTAATTTTGTTTCTACAACTGCTCCTTTCGTCATAATATTACGCCGCACTAAGTTCGGGTTGGCAGGGTTTTCAACAACGTTGACGATAGTGGTCGTAACTGTCTTGCCTTTTTTATCAGCAACGTTGACTTCATTTGCTAACAGAAGAGACTGCTTCTGATGGCCGCCGAGAATGCGCTGTGTCTTTACTTTTCGAGTCTCGTCAAGTTTCGTATTCGCAGCGTAGCCTGCAAGCTCTGATTTCTTTTTCGTTCGAACGTAGTGATACCGTCCGCCGGATACTTTCCGCTTTGACCGATGTTGTTGTCGTGCCATTTTTATGCTTGATTTGAGGGTGAGTTTTTAAATATTGTGGTGATTTTTGCTCTTAGAAAAGGCAGACTCTATCCATACTGACAGTTTTAAGTTCCTTTTCAGAAGTCATTTTTTTAGCTGGTATTTATGTAGTTAAATATTTTTAGGAATTGGAGTATAATCCTGGACCGGAACTGGCTGCGGTGCTGACATGACTTTTTCTTTCACATAATCTATTGCATTTTTCCAGAACGGCGCTTTGTCCAATAATTTGGGATTGCTGTCTTTGATGTAAATGGACGAGGCAGTGCCGAAAAAACTGTATCCTAAAGAAAGTGAGAAGAGACTATCACTCAATGATGCTGTATTTTTATTTTTAATGTAATCTATAAGTTCTACTATTCCTTTTCCCAGAAGTGTGATACCTGCTGTTAGTGCAGGGAAACGAGTAGGCACCGTAAATGCTTTGTATATATCTATGATGAAGTCTATTGTATCTTTGGCAATAGGTCCATCAGTAACATCTTTTTTAAAAGATGATTCGATTAAACCTCGTGCAAAATCATAGCCTTGCCACGGTCCGACTAAAAGAAATAAATTAGGTATATCTTCTGAATAAAACTCATTTGTGAAGCCGAAGCAGACAATTGAACTTCCATTTAAAATATGAGCCAAACTGTATTTACTTCTTCCTTTCTTCTCCCACGTCTGCGTCAGCTTTGTATATTGCCGCAATACCTGCTCATCCGCCCATTTTACCGGCGCCAATAAATCGTCGAGTGACATTATTTCTTCTTCATTTTAAAAATCATTTCTTTGATTTTCGCCTTGCCATTCCAATCCAGAGCATGCTCCAGCACTTCTTCGATATTAACGACAGGGATAATCTTTACTTTGTGCAATTTCTCTTTATCAATAACAATATCCTGCAAGTT
>JAUYPT010000018.1 GCA_030695685.1 Nanobdellota archaeon
TGCGCCGTTACGATACCTTATTAGAAGACGAGCCCAGCGCGTACGACCCGGAGTATGATGATTTCATCAACTCCATTAAAACTGCCCTCTTTTTTGAGTCATGGATTTCAGAACATGATGAAGAGTATCTTTTAGAGAAATATAACATCCGCCCCGGTGAAATCAAGGCAAAATTAGACCGGGCCGATTGGCTTTTATATTCAGCAGCAGAGCTATGCGCACTACAGCAGCAGAAAACAGTGGTAAGAGAATTAGCCAAGCTACGCATCCGGGTCAAGAACGGCGTCAAAGAAGAGCTCCTGCCTTTGTTAAAGCTCAAAGGGATCGGCAGGGTTCGTTCAAGACGGCTCTTTACCAATGGAATCCATGATTTAGGGGATATTCGCACCACAGATCTCACTACCTTAAGCCAGCTTTTGGGGAGAATGGTAGCGGAAGATGTCAAACAGCAGCTGGGGGAAGAAGTGGAGGAGATAGCGCCTGGAGCACGGAAAGGCCAGTTGAGCATGGAAAAGTTTTCGGCGGGGAAGACGGGTTCACGCTCGAAATCTTTATAAATACGCCGCGGTTCTGAGAAATAATGGCCAAACTGCGTAAATTTTCCGCCTACCAGAACCTGGAACGACCTTATACTAGAATCAGCAAATTCTCTAAAAAGAACTATGTCCGGGGCGGATTTCCAGCTTTAAAGATTACTAAATTTGAGATGGGAGATACGAAACGTTCTTTTGACACCCTGCTAAAGCTTTCCGTCTGCCGGGACATGAATATCCGCCATAATGCGCTGGAATCTGCCCGGATGACCTCTAACCGGCTGCTGGAGAAAGACGTGGGAAAAGCATACCATCTGAAAGTAAAAGTATATCCTTTCCACGTCCTGCGTGAAAATCCGTTGGCTTCGGGAGCTGGGGCAGATAGGATGAGCACCGGGATGAAGATGGCCTTTGGAAAACCTGTTGGGGCGGCGGCACGGGTGCGAGACGGGCAGACCATCATTGAGATACGGCTTAACAAAGAACATCTTGCCATCGGAAAAGAGGCGCTGCAAAAAGCGTCCAAGAAACTTCCCTGCTCCTGCAAGATTTCAGTGCAGTAAGCTGGACTTTTTAAATTGATATTCTTTAAAAGAAGATACGTCAACACAGATTAAGGGAATTAACGCGGACGTACCCGAGTAATTCTTTTGACAACAGGAATATCCATTTGGGGCAGCCGCTGCAGCTCTTCCTGCACCTGAACCAGTTCTCGATCCAGGGGCAGAATGGGCTTTTGCTTCCACAGTGAGAGTTCTGACAAGGCATTTTCAAGACGAAGAGAAACGGGAGACTGGCGCAGGGCTTTCTTTCGCCGGCGCCAGAATAAAAGTATAAGGAAAATGAACAGTAAAGCAATAACTACGATGCCACCCAGCAAAATGGTATCAGCGACGTTTATGCCCAGTAGTTTCATAGTGCCCCTCTTTTATGGAAAATATTTTTTGAATGTTATAGGATATATTGGAAAGCATATAAATATTTCTGTGCTTTTTCATAACTGCACCACATAATCTTTTTCTGCAATCACAGTACTTCCGGATGATATAATGGTGGTGATGATGTAATTTCCATCATACAGCAAAGGATCATAGGTAAATTGCTGGGCAAAGATAGTCCCTGGGAGAAGAGCAGTATAAGGGCCAAAAGTATCAGCACAGAGGGTTCGGCTGATCCATGGCTGAGTAAATGTAAAGGGCAAAGAGAATTTAGACGGAACGATGGGGATGCTAGCCAACGTAGGAGATGATTTTATCGATACTTCAAAGACGTACTGCTCCATTGCTGTTCCCGGGGGCAGGAAATAATATAATTCCAGCGCATGGGCTTCTTTATCCGTCACCGCAAAACCATTCAGCTTTACTTTCCCCTGGATGTTGATTTCCCGCTCGGCAACAACTTCCGACTGTGATATTAACGCCAAAGGAATCACCGGAAGAATGGACGGCCCGATAAGGACTTCAAAGTTCTTCTCTATAACCTGCCCGGGAGGAATAACTATTTCTTCTCCATTCAGCAGTTCCGGCTCCAGCAGTTTTCCTTCAACTTGAGCTCGGCTAAGGGTGAGCCCGCAAGAGTATTTATTATTGGAAGAGGCTATCGCACCGGTGATGGAAGATTCTCCGGGAAAATGGGCCAGCCCAAGTATCGAAGAGACTTTGCCTACCAGGAATTGCACCTGTTGCTCTTCAATACGTTGAACATGTTGTGCTTTTTTCTGAACATCTTCAGGTGATAGCAATGGCTGCTCTCGCTGGATGGCAGCTATAACAGCATCGTTATCCAAACGCGTGAACTTTTCAGCAAGGGTTGGTTTTACCCGGATCAGCTTAGGCCCGGTGTTGAAAAAAGTGATGGGCACAATTATACTCATCTTTCCGTTATAATCAGCAGAGGGATGCTCATTGACGAATGATTCTTTAAGGTTAACGAGCAGGAACTGCCGTATTTCATCAGGACTTGCCTCCCCAACTACTTTTGGAGCAGGCGGTCGAGGCGCAGGAGTCGGAGCGGGATTTACCGTTGGGGGCAGTGCAGATTTAGCAGGAGCTGAACCTCCGGCGCTGGTAGAACTCCCTGGACTTTCCACGGTACAGGTCGTAGCAGTGAAATTAGTGGTTACAGTTGTATTAATGTTATTGCTGCTGTCGTTGGCGATGAACGTGACATTATAATTTCCTGCTGCTCCTAGAGCATACGTTGCATCATACCTGTTGGCAGAACGGAACACCAACTCAGTATTGGCAATAGTTCCTCCCGGCTGGCTGACATTGGCAAAGACTCGAGAAATGTTGTAATCATCCGTCACATTAGCAGCAATCGTAACAACATCACAGGTTGTATAGGAAGAATTACCCGGAGGTAAAAAATCCAGAACCGAAGGATTCACACGGTTTTGGACTGTGAAGTTACTGGTTTGGGTAGCATTAAGATTATTTCCCGAATCATTAGCAATTATAGTGATATTATA